>CAYWRV010000006.1:0-6219 GCA_964460865.1 uncultured Smithella sp.
CCCGGCGTTACATTTTCCCTCTACGATCCGGACTGGAAGAAAACTTCCATAATGAAGGCCTTAAAGCCCGGAGAGTTGAAATCCTCAACGGAGGATGTGGATATCATCTGCCCTCAGGGCTTTGTCCGCAGGCTTGATGAGAAAAATTATCATCTGCACTGGGATGCCCAAGGCATCAGCGCAGACTTTAAGCTTGTTACGGTCGCGCCAGGATGGATGCCGGGCGGGAAGGACGGCGCCAACCGGGAAGCCTTCGATTTTTTCTGGAATGTCCACCAGGGGCGTAACCATATAGAAGGCACCATCACTCGTAACGGCCGCACCGATAAGGTAAGGGGAACCGGTTATGCCGATCACAACTGGGGGCGAAAGCCTCTTTATGAAATAGCCAGATACTGGGTGTGGGGAAGGGTCTTCTCCGGTGAGTACACCTTCATTTTTGCCGACGTCGACCACATTGATTCCCGGGTGACATCGAGGCCCCTTTATGTCGCCAAAGGGGATAAAATGATTATCGGCACAGGAAGCCCCACCATTCGCCAGAGCGGTTTTGTCACCCACCCGGTTTTGAAACGCCACTATCCGACAAAGATACGTATTGACTTTGCCGAGGCCGATGTACAGGCAACACTGGAGATAACTTTTAGATCACTTGTGGAAGACGTGGACCTTCTTGAAGCCACCGGATTCAGCCGCCCGGCCAAATGGATTGCCAAAACATTCTTTGCCCGTCCGGTTTATTTCCGCGCCACCGCCGACTATCGGGGAAGCGTGACATATGGAGGTGAAACTGAGCTCATTCGGGGTGAATGCCTCTATGAAATAATGGGTTTTGAATAGATATGTCTCCGGGGGAATTTCAGATTTACGGCACAACAGGTCACTGGCGCTGGTGGGCATCATGGCCGTAGGTTAGACAGCTTTTGCCTGCCTGCGATGATGGATCTGATGCAGGCGGAGGCAGGTTCTCGCGCAACACAAAAAAGATCGGTGCTTTAATCTTTCAGGAAAATCTGCTCGATACGGCGGAAATCTATCTTCCCGGTGGCCGTCCGGTTCACGGCAGGCACAATCTTTATCCGGCGGGGCATGGCGTAGGGTTCGAGCTTTTCCAGAATGAGTTTTCTGAGCTGGATTTCCGTCAGATCGCAGGCCACCAGGGCGGCGATGACGTTTTCGCGCCCCTTTTCCGCAGGCAGAGCGATGACCACGACGTCGCGCACGGTGGGCAGTGTCTGGATTTTACTCTGAACTTCCAGTAAATCTACACGTTTCCCGGCTACCTTGACGATGCCGTCGGCGCGGCCCAACAGAAGAAAGCGGCCGTTTTTTTCCGGCTGCACCTCATCGCCCGTCACCGAGTAACCTTCAGCATCTTTTTCCATTTCACTTGATACGAAATCGGAGCGCACAGCCAGACGCTTTCCCGATAGTTTCCAGGAAACAATATCGGCAGGCTGCCAGCTTTCCGTATTTTCCTTGACATTGCGAAAGGCGATGCCGCCGGTTTCCGTCGAGCCGTATATTTCATGGATGCCCAGGCCTGTCTTTTTGAGGAAATAGGTCGCGTCGGAGCGGGTGAGGACTCCGGAAGAGGAGAAGGCGGCTCTGAGCGACGGGGCGGCTAGATTATCAACTTTCAAAGCACGGTAATGCACCGGAACACTAACCAGTATTGTGGGTTTATGGCGGTTGATTGCGGTGATGATTTCCTGCGGGAAGGTGTAAATTTCCGGCAGCACGCTGGCTTGCGAGACCAGGGGGGCGAGAATGGAAAATAAAAGGCCGTAGATATGGTAGGGTGGCACGGTCGAGATAAACAGATCATCGGAGGTCAGACCGAATTTGTCGCGCAGATAAAAAGCCTCGCCCAGCAGATTGCGGGGTGATTTTGACCAGATCTTGGGCTTGCCGGTTGAGCCCCCCGTAAATAGTTCCACAAAAGGTTCATCCGGGTGGCGTAAATCTTCAGGCTTCAGATCGCCGGGATTTCCCGCCGTGGGGATGATTACTTCCATATCGTGCGCCTCATCAGGGCGGTCGGTGATGAGCGCGTCGAATCTTTCCGTCTCATAGAGCTCTATCAGTGCCTGGACGGAAAAGGAATGAGGCAGAACCAGCGTAAAAGCCCCGGCCAGAGATGCTAAAATGGAGGCCGTGATCACCGCCTTGTTTTCGGTGCATAGACAAACAATCTTTTCCGGCCCACGCCTTGCCGTTCTTTTTTTAAACCCGGCCGCCAGCTCGAAGATTTCACCGTAGGTAAATCCGGCATGGATAAATTCTTTTTTAAGAAGAGCTTTTGACGGTGCGAAAATTTTTCTCGAACCTGCAGTAAAAGCGTCTTTTTCTTTTGTCGGCGTCATCACTGAATTCATAAACAATTTTTGACCTTACTATAGGAAAGAAATAAAAAAAGCAATGAAGGTTTTTTCGTCCCTGCACGACCACCCCGGGCCGGCCTGCCGAATTGACGGCAGCCAAGGCCAGGTAATATACTCCAACTCAATATTTTTAGTTGACTTATTGGCTGTTTTCTCATTATTGGAGGGCAAAAAGGACTTTAAGATGAATTATATCGAATCGCTGATCCCGCACCGCGAACCGATAAAAATCATAACAGAAATAATTGAACTCCAGGACGACTTCGGCATGACCGCCGCCGTGGTCAATGAAGGCTGGCCCACCTGCAACGGACATGCGGTCAAGCCCTATGTACTCATCGAAGCGATCGCACAGACGGCAGCCATTGTCGAGGGTCATAAAAGGCGCAAAGAGGGCAAGGACGGGGTCAAGGGCTGGCTGGTAGGCATCAAGTCCGCTGAATTTAAGACAGATGAGGTGGCGGTGGGGACCAGGATTGTAATCACCGTCAAAAGTCTGAGCGTGATGGATGGCTACGCCGTGGTGGACGGTATTGTGAAATCCGGCGAAGATATTATTGCCAGGGCGGTCATTCAGGCGCTCCGCCTGAATGAGGACAATGTATAAAACAGGTAAAGGAGAACGTAACAAAACATGGATGAAAAAAAGATTGCTCTTGTCACAGGGGCCAGCAGGGGCATTGGACGCGCAACGGCTGTGGAGCTGGCCAGAACCGGCTATCACGTGATTATCAATTTCAATGCCAGTGAAGAAGCGGCGGCCCGGACGCTGGCCGAGGTAAAGGAAGCAGGAGGAACGGGCCGGATAAGTAAGTTCGATGTTGCAGATGCCGAACAGGTCAAAGATGCTCTGGACGGGATTCTCGGGGAGCAAAAAAGAATAGATGTACTGGTGAACAATGCCGGCGTCACGGCGGACGGCCTTTTCATGATGATGGGGGATGATGAGTGGCACCGGGTGATTGATACCACACTAAACGGCTTTTTCAATGTGACCAAACCGGTTTTGCGTGAAATGGTGCGTAAAAAACGCGGCTCCATCGTCTCTGTTTCCTCTATTTCGGCGCTGGCTCCCAACCGCGGTCAGTCCAACTACGCCGCGGCCAAAGCCGGCTTGATCGCCGCCACCAAATCGCTGGCCCGGGAAGTGGCGCGTTTCGGCATCCGTGTGAACGCGGTCGCGCCCGGCCCCATTGAAACCGACATGTTAAGTTCCATGCCGATGGACGCGGGCATGGTCAAAGCCATGATCCCGATGGCGCGTGTGGGCAAGCCCGAAGAAGTCGCCCGGGTCATCCGGTTCTTATGCTCCGAGGACGCATCGTTCATTACCGGAGAAGTGATTTCCGTAAACGGCGGGATGGCCTGATGAGACGCTACGGAGCAGTCATAAAAATACTCTTTTTCTGCCTCGGGGTCGGCCTGCTGTGGCCGGCCGGTGCGCCGGCGGATGATTTTGCCGCGCTCAGGCGTGATGCGGCGCGCATCCGTACGATATCTGCCGATTTCGTCCAGCAAAAGCACATGAAGATACTTTCCCGGCCGCTTGTGTCGGAGGGTAGATTCTACTTTGCCGCGCCGGACTCCATCCGCTGGGAATACAATAAACCCCTCAAAAGCATCGTCCTTTCCAGCGGAGGAAACACACGGCGCTACTTTTTTTCCGGGGGGAAGATCATCGAAGACACGGCCGGCGGCGCGCAGGCCATGGGGTTGGTCCTGGCGGAAG
Source organism: uncultured Smithella sp. (assembly GCA_964460865.1). Classification (GTDB taxonomy): domain Bacteria; phylum Desulfobacterota; class Syntrophia; order Syntrophales; family Smithellaceae; genus UBA8904. The sequence goes on from CAYWRV010000006.1 coordinate 4,114, forward strand.
TGGCGGCCTGGATGAAGGGAGAATTTGACGCCAATCCGTCTTTTGCCGCGTCAGTCAAAGAAGGGGCGGACACGGTGGTCACGATGAAGCCTGCAGAAAAAAACATGGCCGGCATGATTGAAAAAATCGAGATCACCCTCTCCAGAAAGGAGCCCGCCATCAAAACGGTGAGAATTGTGGAAAACGCCTCCACGGAGACGCGTATCAACTTTTCCAACATGGTCATCAACCAGCCGGTGAACCCCTCCCTCTTTCAGGAAGTTCCATGAAGAGGGTGCTTTTAATGCTTACGGTCGTGCTTGCTCTCTCATGCCAGGCCGGGCATGAGATCAAACTCTTTGACCGGCCGCCCGCAGAATCGAGTGCCTGCCCCTGTCCCTATCCACAAACAAAAAGCCGTTTTATTCATGCCATTGAGGTGAGAAGTTTCCCTGACGTGAAAACGGCACTTATCGGCGTGACGCTCATTGACCCGGCTTCGCGGAGCATTTCCTGCGCACTCATGTCCGCCGAAGGGATGGCGGTTTTTGAGGCGAGCGCCACGCCTGCGGGTCTTGAGATAATCCGCGCCCTGCCGCCTCTGGATTCACAAAATTTTGCCCGCAACATGATGGATGACATCGAAATGATTTTCCTGCCGCCCCAATCCACGGATATCCAAAAAGGGACTCTGGCGGATGGCAGGCGAGTGTGCCGCTATCAGTCAAATGACGGATGGCTCGATATGGCGGGTGGCGAGGGGGGTAAAATTGAGATCAAACGATACGAAAAAGGCGGCGGGCTCAAGCGGTGCGTGACGCTTGCCGCCGGCGCTTCAGGTCACTACGAAGCGATCGAGCTTGCCGCACCGGGAATTTTCGGCTACCGGCTCACAATGACTTTGATTGACTCCCAGGGGCCGGACGGCGAGCTTTTCGTTCCGGATGAAAATAGAGGGGGAGATAAATGAAGAACCGGCTCTCAGGTGACAACGTTATAGTCATTGGAGCGGGCGCCGGCGGGTTATCCGCGGGCATTCTCCTCACGCTTTTGGGGTATCGTGTGACCATTGTCGAGAAAAACCGCGTCCCCGGCGGCCTGATGCGTTCCTATGTGCGCCACGGGTTTGACTGCCCGGTGGGAGTGCATTACGTGGGAGCGCTGGGCGGGGATGAACCGTTGGGGAAAATGTTTCAGGCCATGGGGATTTCCGTCGAGGATTTCTTTTTGAGGATGGGGCGGGCGGGTGTTATCGACCGCTATATCTTCGACGATTTCACCTTCGACCTGCCCGCCGGCTTTGCCGCCTATGAGGAAAACCTGAAGTCTGCCTGTCCGGCGGACAACAATGCAGTTGATATTCTGATGAAAAACATCCGGCAGACTGCCCGCGAGATAAAAGATCCGTCCTTTATTTTGAATCAGGGAAACCCCTTTCAGAATATCGATCAATTCCGGCCCATGGGTGAGCTTCTTGACGAGATTGGCGCCTCGCCCCGTCTGCGTGCGATTCTGGCCGTTCCCTGCCAGCTCATCGGCGTCGGGCTTGACGAATGTCCGGTGATTTTCCACCATATGGTTTTGGCAGGCTACCTTTTATCATCATGGCGGCCCAAAGATGGCGGCACGGCCCTGGCCGATGCTTTCACCGAACGCTTCCGGGAACTGGGCGGCAGTATGGTTCTTGGTTCAAGTGTCCGGAAAATTGAGGTTGACGGACGCAGGGTGACGGGTGTCATCATGGAGGGCGGTGAAAAACTTGCCGCCGATGCCATCGTGGCGGCCATTCATCCGGGAGTTCTCGCCGGCCTGCTCGCGGAGAATGCCCTGCGCGCATCTCAGCGAGAACGAATTTCATCCCTTCGGGACACGGAAGGAGTGATTGTGGTGCATGCCACGGTCGGTGCCTCGGAGTGTCCGGCAACAGAGCATAACATCTACCGTCTGCATCATGACCTGCATGGTGTGATTACAGACGGTATTTTCTATCAGGTAAGGTCGTGTGACAACGGCACCAGCCTGCTTTCGGCAATTACCCGTTCTGAATACGGTAACTGGAGCAGGTGGGAAGATACGGTAAGCGGACGGCGCGGCACGGTCTACGAAGAAAAAAAACAGCGTGCCGCA
>CAYWRV010000006.1:6319-26462 GCA_964460865.1 uncultured Smithella sp.
CCTCATGACACGTCAGGATATTGAAAATGAAGTTCGCAAAATATTTTTGCGGGATTTTGAAATCGAAAACCCGGAGCTTGATGCAAACTTGAGGGAGGCTTACGGGTTTGACAGTATCGATGCCATCGACCTGCTTTTGGGGGTCGAAAAGTATCTCGGCTCACAGCTGACACAGGACGAGAAAAAGCAGGCGATGGATATCCGGACGATGAGGCAGATAATCGACTATATTGAGGCCATGGCCGCCAGGCGTGAAATGCCGCGAGGAGGCAGCTAAAAAGATGGAACGCAGGGTAGTGATCACCGCCTGTTCGGCTATTTCTCCCATCGGGCACGGCAGGGAACAAATTGTACAAAGCCTGTTAAAAGGCGTCTCCGGCATCGCTCCCCTCCGAGAAGATGCGCTGATCAGCCGCTTCATCCACTCCCGTGTTTACGGCACTGTTTCCTACCCCATTGAATATGACTTCAGCCGCCAGTACCGTAAAACAATGGCGCCCGTTTCCTACTACGCCTGTCAGGTCGCCAAGGAGGTGCTCGGGCAGGCGCAATTGCCCGCCGATTTTGTAACCGGCGGGCGTTTGGGCATAGCGTTCGGCTCCATTCACGGTTCGCCTACCGTACAAAGAGAGATCTACAAGATATTTTTCGAAGCAAAAGACAAGGCGGCCTACCAGGGGATCGGTGCGGTGGATTATTTGAAATCCATGGTCCACACCACCGCCGTCAATATCTCCAAAATGTTCGGTATCACCGGCCGCATTATTTCTTCCGGAACCGCCTGCACCACCTCGAGCCAGTCCATCGGTTACGGGTATGAAGCTGTCAAGTACGGACTGCAGGACGCCATGCTTTGCGGCGGGGCGGATGAGTACGACACGACCACCGTCGCGGTGTTTGATAATCTGCTGGCCTGCTCAACCGCCTTTAACGATACGCCTGAGCGCACGCCCCGCCCGTTTGATCGGGCGCGTGACGGCCTGGTGGTTGCCGAAGGAGCGGGCGCCGTCATGCTGGAGGAGTACGAATTCGCCAAAAAGCGCGGCGCAACGATACTTGGGGAAGTCATCGGCTTTGCCTGCAACTCCAACGGCGGCGACCTGATTCTTCCCAATCTGGACGGTATCACCAAAACCCTTAAACTGGGGCTGGAAAACGCGAAAATAAACGCTACGGATGTCGATCTGGTGAGCGCTCATGCCACCGCCACCAAAATGGGGGACATCATCGAAGCGCAGGCCACCGGCAGGGTCTTCGACAAGGGGCCGCACGTTGTCGGCCTGAAAGGATACATCGGGCATACAATGGCTGCCTGCGGTGTCATTGAGACAATCATGACACTCTATATGATGCAGGAAGGTTTTATCGCCCCGACGCTCAATCTCGAAGATATTGATGAGCGCTGCGCGATGATCCGCCATGTGCAGAATCTTGTCGAGTTGAAAACCAATACTGCCGCAATTCAGAATTTCGCCTTCGGCGGCGTCAATACCAGCTTGCTTATCCGCAAGTGGGCCTGAAGGCGGAATGTCGTGCAAACATTCCGACTCATTGTAGATTTCTCGCTGACCGTCCTTTTGTGGGTATACTTTCTGATAGGTTATCTGCCCATTCTTTTGTTCTTTTATGTTCCCTTCGTTCTTGCCGCCAAGCGGCGCGACGTCGCCCTGCAGAAAATAAACCATGTTCATTTGAAAATATTTTTCGCCCTGACGCGCTTTTTCGCCCCGGGAGTGAGATTCAAAATTGATGACGAAGTGCGCGCGCTCCGTTCATCCGTTATTGTCTGCAATCACATATCCTATCTTGACCCGATCCTTCTGGTCTCCCTATATGACCGCCATACGACCATCGTAAAGAACACTTTTTTCAGCGTGCCGGTTTTCGGCTGGTTTTTGCGAAAGACCGGCTATGTGCCCTCGGCCCCTTCGGAGATGGAAGGAGATGCGATGATCGGCAATCTTGAAGCCATTAAGGAACATCTCGACGAAGGCGGTAATCTGTTCGTATTTCCCGAAGGGACGCGCAGCCGTGACGGACGCCTGGCCCCTTTCAACAAAGGAGTATTCAGCATCGCCCGCTACTGTAACAAAGGTGTGGCGCTGGTGTTGATCCGGGGGACGGACGGACTGTTTCAGCCGGGCACCTTTGTTTTTCACTTACGCAGCCGCCGGCCTGTTTCTGTGGAGCTGATCGGGTCGATTACACCTGATTATCAAAGCGCCGATTTTTCCATAAACTCATTTGCCCGTGAGGCCAGAGAAGCCTTTGAACAAAGCCTTGCCGGCGGCGGACAGAACATTGATTGATTCCGGATGAATCGGTCTTATGGAAGGCTCGTCTTTATGGCAGATGCGGCATGAGGCGGGGGCGAGCTTTGTTTTGTTACGCTAGCCTTCCAGCGCCTTGCGGATGGCCCGGGCCAGTGATTGCAGCCGGTAGGGTTTTTGCAAAAACACGCGTACGCCCTTGTCCATTATCGCCTGCGCCTTGCCGTTTAAGCTGTAGCCGCTCGACAGGATGGCGCGGATGGACGGATTGATGCCTTTGAGGCCGTCGAAGGTGTCGCTGCCGCTCATGCCCGGCATGATCATGTCGATAATCACCAGATCGATTTCAGCGTGTTTTTGATTGTATATATCCAGTGCTTCGCGGCCGCCCCCGGCGGTGATCACCCGATAGCCCAGCTTCTCAAGCAGCATCCCGGTCGCTTCCGTGACCACCTCCTCATCGTCCACCAGCAGGATCGTTTCGGTGCCGCCGGTGGGCTGCAGTTCCGCTGCTCCATCCGCGTGTACATTTTTATCGGATGCTGGTAGATAGAGATTGAAGGTTGTTCCTTCCCCTTTTTCGCTATAGACGGTGATCGTTCCCCCGTGCCCTTTGATGATGCCGTAGGCGGAAGCAAGCCCCATGCCGGTGCCACGGCCCATTTCCTTGGTGGTGAAGAAGGGCTCAAATACTCTGAGACGGGTTTTTTCGTCCATCCCTGCGCCCGTATCCGTGACGGTGAGTTTTACATAGCGTCCCGGAGCGAGCTCACGCAGATTGGCATCCCGGGCATCCATTGTCACGTTTTGTGTTTCAAGGTACAGGTCCCCGCCGCCGGGCATCGCCTGCCAGGCATTGACGAAGATGTTCAAAAGCACCTGTTCAATCTGACCGCGATCGACCTCCACATTGAGGAGGTCGGTCGCGTATTTTTCAAAAACGCGGATTTCCTTTTTGGTCCTCCCGAACAGATTGATAGACCTGCTGACCATTTCATTCAAGTCCGCAACGACCACCTCATAGCGCCCCGCGCGGGCGAAACCCAGTAGTTGCCTGGTCAGGGTCGCCCCGCTTTGCACAAGCGTCTGAATGGAATTCAGCTGCTCATGGTGGGGATGTGCGGCGTCTTTGTCCAGAAGCATGAGCGACGCATAGCCCTGGATCCCCATCAGCAGATTGTTGAAATCATGTGCAATGCCGCCCGCCAGTGTTCCGATGGCCTCCATCTTCTGCGCCTGGTACAGCTGTTGGGTCAGCTTTTTTTGCTCCTCTTCCATCTTATGGCGATTGGTGACGTCGCGCGAGATGCCCTGAAAGCCGATCGGCTTGCCGTCCGCCCCCCGCCTGGGCGCCACGCTTATTTCCAGATAGATGATTCCTCCGTCTTTGCGGATGATCTCATGGTCCATAATCCGCACCGCCCTGTTTTCCCTGTAAGCGGTGTTGAATGCCTGGGCAATTTTTTTGGTCATCCGGGGTTCCGTGTATTGCATATAGCACATGCCGGCGAATTCTTCGTAGGTGTAGCCGGCATAGCTTGTAGCCTTATTGAAGAAGGTGATATTGCCCTTAAGGTCCGTCTCGAAGTATTCGTCATCGATATTTTCAATGATGCTGCGGTAGCGCTCTTCACTTTCGCGGAGCGCCTCTTCCGCTTTCTTGCGTTCGGTAACGTCCCGAATGAAGGAGAAGGTGGCAGGTTTCCCTTTATAATTGATTACTACCGACTTTATATTGATGAAGGTCGTGGTGCCGTCCGGCTTGATGACACGCATATCATAATCGGCGGGGGCATCGCCCCCTTTGCGTCTCGTTTCATAGTTATCAATAAGTATCTTCCGGTCATCCGGATGGGTGTAGATACCCAGCGGCTTGCCGATAATTTCATCCCCCGGCCTGCCGATTGTTTCCAGAAGCTTCTGATTGACATAAACATACACTCCGTCCTGCACAATGGAGATACCGTCATTGGTTTTTTCCATGGCGGTCCGGTATAGCTCTTCACTTTCTCGGAGCGCCTCTTCTGCTTTCTTGCGTTCGGTAATGTTGGTGATGAAGCTGATGATGGCGCGCTTCCCCTGATAGCGGATTTCAGTCATCGTCACACCGAGGTTAACCGTGGAGCCGTCGGCGGCGATGGCGCGAATTTCGTGGTATGCCTTGCTTTGGTCGCCGTCCTGCAATGAACGATAATTGCGCCTGCCTATCCCCACATCATCAGGATGAACATACGTATCCACGGATCGGTTGGTAAGGTCTTCTTCCGGACGGCCGATGGTTTCCATGAGCTGCCGGTTGGCATAGAGATACAGGCCGGTTTTTATGTCAATGATGCTGATGCCGTCGCTGGTGTTTTCAAGGGCTGTCCGGTGCAGAGCCTCACTTTCGCGAAGCGCCCGTTCCACCTTTTTACTGTCGGTGATGTCCTGAATAAAGGTCAAAATCGCCGGTCTTCCCCGGTAGATAATGTCCACTGATGAAGATTGCAGATAGACGGTTTTCCCCTCTGAACTCTCCACCCGTGTCACATGGCGCTCCGGAACAGGTGTTTCCTTGGGATGCCTGGCGATGAAATCTTTAAATGATTGCTGGAGGTGCGGGCCGGCCAGCGTCCCGATCGGCTTATGCAGGATGTCCTCCGACGAGGCCCCCATTGTGTCGAGAAATTTCTGGTTGACATAAACATAAACACCGTCTTGTAAAATGGTGACTCCGTCGCTGGTCGCCTCCATCGCGGTGCGGTAGAGCTCTTCGCTTTCACGCAGGCGCTCCGCCTGAAGGCGCCTGTTTGTCACATCTAGGATTATGAAGCGGGCCAGGCTGAAATTTCCTTCCCCGTCAGTGAGGGCGGAGGCGGAAGACAATACGGTGAGAGATGATCCGTCTTTACGGACGAGTTCATATTCCAGCTCGTGGAGCACCCCTTCTTTTTTAAGCTCGCCAAATGCCGTATCAAAGCGAGGCCGGTCATCAGGCGCCAGAAAATCCCTGTGCGGGCGACCGATGACTTCTTCGCGCTCATAGCCCAGCAAGGTGAGCTCCGTATCGTTTATACGCACGATGAGGCCGTCGGCATCGAGCGAGTGGTAGCCGTAGGGGGCCCTGTTGTACAGGTCGTTAATTTCCTCGGCGGAGCGTATGAGGTCTTCCTCCATTTTCCGGCGTTTCTGCGCCTCGGCTGCGGCGCTCCTGATACGTGCAGCCACATACGCAGCCGTCATGAAAAAGGCGGCCAGCAGCAGGATAAGGATGAAAATTTGCCTTTTAATGCCCTGTAACTCAGGCATCAACGGTTTTTCCGACGAAACCACAATGACCGACCAATTTGCTTCTCCCACGCGCGCCGGCGTATAGACCGCGTGCACACGTTCGGTTTTTTTCGCATCGGCGGAAAAGCATCTGTCCATAAACGATGCCCGGCCGCTTTTACCCTGCAGGGCCAGAGCTACCATGGCAGCGGGCTGTGGGTTATCTTTGTATATCTCCGCGTATTTCATCCCGCGGTGCAGGGTGTTGGAGCAATAGACCACTTCCCCATCGGGGGTCAGCAGTTTGGCATGACGTTCCCCGGGAACATGAATTTTTCCCAGGAAGTTCCTTCCCAGATCCTCCAGTGAAATGAGTGTCGCGACCATTCCATCCGGGGTGCGGCCGCTGTACACAGGTACATGAAGAGCAATGCTCTTGACACCGTCGGCTGAAACAAAAACATCACTCACCGCCAGCTTGCCGCTCGCGAGAGCCTGTTGCACATGGGGCATATGGGAGATGTATTTACCGGTTTGGTGCATTTTGTCAGGGAAGGTGTAGATGATCTTTCCCCGGGCATCGAGACGGGCAACCTCTTTGACGTAGAAAAAACGCTCTTCGCCAACAGCTTTCAGCAGAGCTTTGCCTTCAGCATTCATAGCGATGACGTCTGGGTCGCTGGCGAGAATTCTCAGGAGGGTTATATGTCGGCTTACCGCCCCCTGAATACCTTCGGTGGCTAACTTCGCATAGCTCATCTGGCGTTCATAAAGGGTGCGAAATGCGTTTTTTCTGATTTGCGTGTAAATGGAGAAGACCAACGCGACGCAGATGATGGCGACCGTAATCAGAAAAAAAATCTGCTTTTTATACGACAGCATTCCGGCTCCAGCCTGTGGTTCATAGCACATAATGCCCGATCATAGACTATTATGGCTCGATTATAGAAAGATACCCGGGGCAAGTCAATGAAATATTGGTACTGGCTGTATCTTGGCGAAAGCCAAGCCTGCCATGTGTTTTGTCGGGGTATTTATTTATTGACTTTTCACCTTGCCCATTTTAGATAACGCTTCATTTATCGATGTAATGATGAAAGCGGACAGGCAGGGACTTGTGGAGGGAAGAAAACGCATCGTTGTCACCGGGCTGGGTACAATAAACGCCATCGGCGGCAGCACCGGAGAATTTGTTTCCTCGCTTAGGGAAGGCGTCTGCGGGATTGCGCCCATAGACCTGTTTGATACGCACGAATTTCGCACCTCCGGAGGCGGGCAGATAAGGGGCTTTGATCCCCGCCGGTCGATCCCGCCTGAATTTTCTTTAAAAAGAATGTCGCGTGCCGATCAGCTTTCTTTTGCCGCTGCGCTCGAGGCGCTGGCCGACGCCGGTCTCCTGCCTGTGCCTGCATACATGAAAGAACAAGCCGTCGTGGTCATCGGCGGCGGGTCGGGCGGGCTTCTGGAGGCGGAAAGCTTCTATGCGCGACTTATGCAAAAGGGATACGACCGGGCGCAGTTTTCACGCCTGTCGTCAATTTTCTGCGCCTCTTCCGCCGACCGCATCGCTTCTTCGCTGGGGCTTTTGGGGCCTAAAAGCACTTTTATGACCGCCTGTTCCGCCGGAGCGACCGCGGTAGGTTATGCACGGGACTTAATCGCGGACGGCCTGGCCGATATCATGCTGGCGGGCGGTGTGGAGCCGATGTGCCGCATCACCTATGCCGCCTTCAACGCGCTGCAATCCATCGATGCGGACGTCTGCCGTCCTTTCGACCGTAACCGCGCGGGGCTTTCCCTCGGGGAGGCGGCTGCCATGATGGTTATCGAGCCGCTTGCCGAGGCCAGAGAGCGCGGGGCAAAAATTTACGGCGAGATTCTCGGCTACGGGGTGAGCTGTGATTCCTTTCACATGACCGCACCGGACGAGCAGGCCTCCGGGGCGGTGCGTGCCATGCGGGCGGCGCTGGCCGATGCCGGCCTCGAACCTTCCGACATAGATTACATAAACGCCCACGGTACCGGCACGCCGGTGAATGATGTGACGGAAACCAAAGCCATAAAAGAGGTCTTCGGCCACCGCGCCCACGACATACCGGTGAGTTCTACCAAATCCATGCACGCCCACACGCTGGGCGCCTCCGGTGCGCTGGAGGGGATCGTCAGTCTGCTGGCCCTGTCACATGGTTTTATCCCTCCCACCCTGAATTATAAAGAGGCGGATCCGCAATGCGATCTCGATTATGTGATTTCCGGGGCCAGGACGGCCGCGCTGCGGGCGGTTTTATCCAACTCGTTCGCGTTCGGGGGGAATAACACCACGCTGATATTCGGCCGCTACGAAGGGGAGGGCCGAGTTCATGGGTGAAGCCGGCAAGGTCTCACTAAGGAGCCGCATTGTGGTAACCGGCCTCGGTCTGGTGACGCCGCTTGGTATCGGAAAAGACGAGTTTGCCCAAAACCTGTTTTCCGGTGTCTCCGCCATAGACAAAATCACGAGCTTTGAAACATCCTCATTACCGTCTCAGCTTGCGGCCGAAGTGCGCGGCTTTTCTCCTCGTGACTTCATCTCGGCAAAAAATTTGCGGCGGATGGACAAAATATCCCGGATGGCCGTGGCCGCCTCCCGCATGGCGCTTGACGACGCGGGCATTGCCGTGACAATGCAAAACCGCGACCGGATCGGCATTTTGCTGGGTTCCGCCTTCGGTGCCACGGACATAACCATCGCACTGGCCCAGACACTTCTGGCTCAGGGGGCGTCATCGGTCAACCCGATCCTGGTTCCCAACACGGTGATGAATGCGCCGGCCGGCCATGCTTCCATCGAACTGGGTTTTCGCGGTGTCAATACGACGGTCACCCACTACGGGGTTTCGGCGGAAAACGCCATCTGCTATGCAGTTTCAGAAATAAGACGGGGCGCGGCCGACGTGATGCTTGCTGGCGGGGTTGATATTGTTTCTAAATTTCAATATGAGGCGCTTGCCAGGTTTCGCGGTCTCTCTCCCGCTGACGAAGGCCCGGAAGGAGCCAGACCTTTTGACCGCGAGCGAAACGGTTATGTTGTGGGCGAGGGTTGTGGTCTTGTCTGCCTTGAGACTCTGGAGGCGGCGCTGGCGCGCGGGGCAAGAATATACTGCGAAATAACCGGTATAGGCCTTGGATCATCGCCTCTGGCCCCCACGGCCTGGCCTGACAGCACGGACGGCATCAAACGGACACTCGGGCGGGCTTTGCAAAACGCCTCGCTTGCCCCGGCGGATATCTCGGCTATCATGGCGGCGGCCAACGGCAGCCGGATGCTGGATGACACTGAAGCGCGCGCCTATGAAGAGATGTTTTATGCCGATGGACATGCCCCTTTGGTCACCTCCATCAAAGGGGCCACAGGTGAGAGTTTTTCCGGTGGTGGAATTCGTGCTTGCGCTTTGGCTCTATCTATGGATATGAATTGCCTCCCGCCGGTCGTGGGCCTTTTGTGGCCTCTGACGGAGCTTAATTTTGTCATGAATGAAAGCACAAAGACAACCATGGGGCATGCGGTCCTGTCCGGCATATCGTTTGGCGGGACATACGCCTGCCTTGTTTGTACTGACTGTAACACAAAAGAGGAGCTATGAAATTTTTACTGATTTATCCGAAATGGGAAAAGCTCGACCGGCAGACACGCTTTAACCTGCCGCCGCACGGCCCGGTAGTCATGGCCGCGGCTTTGCCTCCCGGCGTGGAGGTGGAGTTTATCGATGAAAATGTCGAGCCGGTGGATTTTGGTGCGGAGACTGATTTTGTCGGCATTTCCATAATGCTTTCGGCTCAACTCAAACGGGGCTGGGAAATTGCCGCCGCTTTTCGCGCGCGGGGCATCAAGGTGATTTTAGGCGGTATTGCCACCATGCTGCACGCCGAGGAATGTCGCGCCCATGCCGACAGCGTTTTTCTGGGTGAAGCGGAAGGCAGGCTTGAGCAGGTCTTTGCCGACTTTCAAGCGGGGCAGCTCAAGAAGGTTTACGATTTTATGGGCGACATGCCGCCTATCGAGACGGTAGGCACTGCCCGCAGAAGCATTCTCAATCGTGAGATGTACAACTACCGCGGCATTCAGATGGTCGATCTGGTGCACGCCTCACGAGGCTGCCGTTTCAACTGCTATCCCTGTGCCGTGAGATTCCTGGGCGGCCGGAAATTCCGTCCGCGACCTTTTGACAAGGTGGTTGAGGAACTGGCCTCCATCGACAATAACCGTCTGTTCATCGTGGACAACTCGCTGGCTCAGGACAAAGAATGGGAGATGCAGCTCTTTCGTGAAATGATTCCACTGAAGAAAAAATGGTGTGCCCACCCGATTGAAGATGATGACCAGGTGCTGGATCTAGCGGCGCAGGCGGGGGCGTGGTTTGTGTATCAGACAATTTTTGACTCCTCCAACCACATCCGCGACCGGATCAAGCGCTACCACGATTACGGCATCGCCGTGGAGGGGAGCATTCTGCTGGGCCTGGATTACCATACGGAGGATTACATCAAACGCTGGATGGATTTTCTGCTGGAAATAGAACTGGACATGGCGGAATTCACCATCCTGACGCCGTTTCCCCACACCAGGACCTATGACGATCTCAACAACGCCGGCCGTATCTTCAATCGCGACTGGAACGACTATACGTGCGGAAAGGTGGTTTTTCAACCGGCACTCATGACGCCGGAGAAACTCCAGGAGATGTACTACTACTGCTGGGACAGGTTTTACGAAGAAGAACCGGCCAATTATAAAATGTTCAAAATGCTCAAACAGGTGATGGATAAAGAGAAGGCGGACGGCACCTACAAACCGCGCGTGCGCACTTGAGTATAGTCCGCAAATGGAGGAGACCATATGAAAACAGTAACCAAAGGAGCCACTCTGCTTATCGACGGCGGCCCGGTGCGCTTTGAAGATATCATTGCCGTTGCCAAAGACTCTCTGCCGGTGACCGTAAGCAAATCGCCCGCATTTCTCCGTAAGATGGCACAGACGGAAAAGGCTTTGGTGAAATCCATACAAAACGGGGTAGCTGTCTACGGAGTCAATACCGGCTATGGAAAATCATGCGGAAACCGCATTGACATGAAAGCGGTCATCAAAAATGCACCCAACATTCTGCGTTTTCACGGCTGCGGGACAGGCGAGCCCATCGGTATCGAAGAGACCAGAGCCGCCATGCTTACGCGTATCATCTGTCTAGCGCGCGGCTATTCGGGCGTGTCGGTGGCTTTGCTTGACCAGATGGCTGATTTTTTAAACGCGGGGATCACGCCGGTGGTGCCCTGTGAAGGATCCGTCGGAGCCTCCGGTGATCTCACGCCGATGTCCTACATCGGGGCGGCGCTTGCCGGTGAGCGTGAAGTCTTCTATGAGGACAAAATCATGCCGGCCGCCAGAGCCATAAAAAAGGCGGGACTGAAACCTTACAAATATCAACCCAAAGAGCCCTTATCGATGGTTAACGGAACCACAACCATGACCGGTATAGCGGCGATTGCCGTGGAGCGGGCCGGAAGAATCGTCGATGCCATCCTGCACGCCACCGCGCTTTCCGTCCATGCCATGAAAGGAAACGCCCACCACTATCATCCGGTGATTTCCGAGGCCAAACCGTTTCCGGGACAGGTTCATGTGGCAAAACAAATCACCCGCCTCCTGCGTGCCAAAGTGTCGGCCACCGAGCTCGAAGACGATGCGCTGGAAACTCTGCAGGACCCGTATTCGCTTCGTTGTACGCCGCAGGTGCTGGGTGTACTAAGCGATGCTCTGGCCTGGATCAAAAAATGGGTGGAGATTGAAGCCAATTCGTCAAATGACAACCCCATCTTCGACCCCGCGACAGGCGAGGTGTTGATGGGCGGCAACTTCTACGGAGGTCACATCGCCTTTGCCATGGACGGACTCAAGGCGGCGCTGGCTTCAGCCGCGGACATGTGCGACCGTCAGATAATGCTTCTGGTCACTCCCAACCTGAACCGCGGTCTGCCGGGCGATCTGGTTGCGGGTAACGGCAATTCCGGAGAGCTCTATCACGGCTTCAAGGCCATGTCGATCGCCTCATCGGCTTTGGCGGCCGAGGCGCTCAAGGAGACGATGCCTGCCGCGTCCTTCTCCCGCTCGACCGAGTCTCACAATCAGGACAAGGTGAGCATGGGCACCATCGCGGCGCGCGATGCCGAACGGATATGCACTCTGACCGAGAGGGTTGCTGCCATCCATCTGCTGGCGGCGGCGCAGGCCTGCCAATTGAGGGGCAATATCCAGACCCGTCCGCTTCTGGCCAAAACTCTCTACAACATCCGGCAGGTCAGCGACATGGTCACTGAGGACCGGCCGCTTGATGAAGATATTGAAAGGATGTGTCTGGTGATCCGCTACACAGATTATTTCCGGGGCGGCAATGGACGATAAAAAAACATTCGAGGTGAAAATCAGTGTGCCGTTTTATGATCTGGACCCCATGCAGATCGTCTGGCACGGCAATTATCTCAATTATTTCGAATTGGCGCGCGCCGGGCTTTTTCAGCGCTACGGAGTGGATTTGTACAACTACTACGACCGGACGAGAATTATCTTCCCCATTATCAGAACGCAGACCAAGCATATTATCCCGCTTCGGCACCGTGACGAGATCATCTGCAAGGCAACCCTGGTGGACGCCAATATCAAACTGATTGTGGATTTTGAAATACGCAAGGCCGGCGAAAACGTCGTCTGCGCCAGAGGACGCACCGAACAGGTGGCGGTGCAGATGCCTCAGGGAGAAACCCTCTACAGCATCCCGGCCGACATTCGCGATGTACTGAGACAATGACATGGATGAAAAATTAAAACAGGCATTTATCACTGGTGTGGAACGGGTAGCGGCCTGGTCGGATCTGCTCGACGAGATCAATGTATATCCGGTGGCAGACGGGGACACGGGGCGTAATCTTTCCATGAGCCTCACGCCCCTGCGTTTGGCCGGCGGTAACAAAGACGAAATTGTGCGCAAACTGCTACTGGCGGCGCGCGGCAATTCCGGCAATATCGCCTCGCAGTTTTTCGCCGGCTTCTATGCCACAAACGGTTTATCGGATATGAAAACACTGGTCCGGGAAGGAAACGCCAGGGCATGGAAGGCACTGTCCAAGCCGCGGCTGGGAACTATGCTTTCCCTGTTTGATGCGCTTGAGGAAATCATCGTTGAACGTGGTTTTACGCCCGATATGGAAAGCACACAGAGGATTTTGGCCCACCTTGAAGAAGCGGTGCGTGAGACACGCGATATATTGCCCAAGTTGCAACAGGCGGGAGTCGTCGATGCAGGTGCCCTGGGCATGTATGTTTTTTTTGAAGGTTTTTTCCATACCCTTTCCGGGATGGAACTGAAATACCGCCCGCTGACGGAAGTATTCGCGGGTTTGCTGAAGATATCATCTTCTTTTCGCGAAACGGGGGAAAACGGCTACTGCATCGATACCGTAGTGAGAATCGATACCTCGCCTGATGAACTTGAACAAATTGCCGGCGATCAGGACAGCGCCATTATCATCCGTGAGGGCGATCTCTATAAAGTGCATCTGCACACAAACGACAAAGACAAGGTCAAGGCCCGGATGAGCAAGCTGGGCAGCGTGCTAAACTGGGAGTCCGACAATCTCTCATCACAGATCCGCGATTTTATGAACGCTCCTGCCGATGCCGGCTTGCATATCATGACGGATGCGGCAGGGTCGCTGACCCGCGATGATGCGAAAAAATACGGCTTCACGCTTTTGAACAGCTACTTAAACGTCGGCGAGAAGTCTCTGCCGGAGACGTATTTTCATCCTCCGGAGCTGTACAAAGCCATGCGGGAAGGCATCAAGGTCAGCACGTCACAGGCTTCCATTTTTGAGAGGCACCAGTTCTATGAAAGCGTTCTGGCGCGCTATGAAAAGGTGCTGTACCTGTGTGTCGGCTCAGCCTACACGGGAAATTACGATGTGGCGATGGAGTGGAAAAAACACCACGATCATGAAAACAGACTCGAAGTGATTGACACAGGTGCCGCCTCCGGCAGGCTCGGTACGATTGTGCTCGCCGTGCAGCAGCACTTCAATCACACACGGGATGTCGAAAAAACAATCGCGTTTGCAAAAGAAGCTGTTTCGATGTGCGAGGAATATGTCTTTTTGGAAAAGCTGCAATATCTGGCGGCGGGCGGCCGTTTGTCGAAGACCAGTGCCTTTTTCGGCGATATGCTGAAGATGAAACCGGTTATTTCGCCGCACCCGGAAGGGGTGAAGAAAATGGGTGTTGTACGAAACCTGAAGGACCAGCTCAAAATGGCCAGAGAAAGATTGGCCGCCTCCCTGGACGGGGATTCACGCGCTCTGATCATGCTTGAGTATTCGGATAACCGCGACCTGGTCTCCGAATTTGGTAACGAGCTTGCCGGACTTTATCCGAAGGCCGTCATCATTTTACAGCCCCTGTCACTGACCTCCGGTGCCCATATGGGGCCGGGCACATGGGGCATGGCTTTTTTGAAGACCGGATGAGAGGATGAAACCATGACGGAAAACCCCGGGCCGCCGGAAGTGGCGGCGGTGCAGGCACTGCGCTGCGCAGACAGCCGGTTTGCTTTTGTGATTCCGGTATACAACCACGGCGCGACCGTGGCGCAGGTGGCCAGGCAGGCACAGGCGCTGGGCTATCCGGTATTTGTTGTCGATGACGGGTCAACCGACCAGACCGCTAAATACCTTGCAGAAATAAAAGATATCACCGTTTTGCGTCACACAAAAAACGAGGGCAAGGGGGCGGCGCTCATGACCGGGTTTATGGCCGCTTCCCATGTGGCGGATTATGCGATAACGATCGACGCTGACGGGCAGCATGATCCGCAGGATGTATGGAGGTTGATTGACGCCATCCCCGCCAGGAAACGCCCGATCATTGTCGGGGCGCGCCAGGGAATGGAAGATACGGCCGGCCATATACCCTGGACCAGCCGTTTCGGCCGTAAATTCTCCAATTTCTGGGTCCGCACCTCCGGCGGGCCGAAGATATCCGATACGCAAAGCGGCATGAGAATTTATCCCCTGCCCGAAACAATGGGGCTAAATGCCAGGGCGCGGCGGTTTCAGTTCGAAGTGGAGATTCTGGTGCAGGCCAGACGTCGGGGCATACCGATCATCGAAGCCCCCGTAAGTGTGGTGTACGGTGCCGATGGCGCAAGAATTTCTCATTTTCGTCCTTTTGTTGATTTCTTCCGCAACGCCAAAACCTTCACCCGCCTGATTTTCACCCGTATTTTCAGCCGCCGCTAGCAGCGGCCGCATTACCGCTTGTTTTTCCGCCGGAGCGTGTGCTACTTTAGCTTCAACATGCGTCGGGTCGGACCGGAACGTAACCGGACATAAGGAGGTTGATAGTTTGCCCCTAGCCGATATTTCCAGGCAGGACCTGTTCAAGGCCTGCGAATCCCTGTTTGGAACGGAAATTGACATTTCCATCGAGTTTCTGCGCTACCTGAAGCCTGCAGGTGTGAAAGCCGCCTATCGTAAGAAAGCCATGGAAACCCATCCCGACCGAGCAGCGGCGTTGGCGGGCAGGGCGGATTTCATGGAGGACCGTTTCAAGGAGGTCAGCCGTGCCTACCAGTTGCTGTGCGCATTTCTCGCAGCCCCCTGGAAATATTCCCTCAACGAAGAGGGAACACTGTATGAACGAAAGAGAGCAGCTCCGCGCCCGGCCGCCAGGCGCAGGGCTCCCTCACGTCCCGCATCCGGCCGGCCCGAGCAGCTTTACTCAGGCCGGATGCCGTTAAGAAGGCTTTTGTTCGGGCAGTATCTTTACTACTCGGGTGACATTTCCCTTTCCACACTGATCAAGGCGATTGTCTGGCAGAAGCTGCAGCGCCCGTCGGTCGGCGCCATTGCCGTAAGCTGGGGGTGGCTCGAAGGCAGCGACATACTGGATATTCTACGCAGACGTAAAAGCGGCGAAAAATTCGGCGATTGCGCCGTGCGCCTCGGGCTTCTGTCACGCCATCAACTCCACAAGCTCCTCGAGAAGCAAAAACTCATCCAGCCGTTGATTGGAAAATATTTTACAGAAAATGACATCTTTTCTTCCACCGAAGTTTTCCGGAAAATTATTGACATGAAGATGCATAACAGAAAATTCTGGAGCTACTGAGAAAAGGGACATGCTTTGGCGTAATTTGATGAACTTACCTATGGCAACGTAATCACCTTCAATTCTCTCCTGGCTTACTTCAACATCATACCGGGCGGCAAAAAATAATATCCTGTTAATAGCGTTAGAGCTTCCGGCGATGGCGCGTCCTGTCAAATCTTACACGCGGGCGGGACAAACATATTGACAGCCCCGATGTTTGTGGTATCAAGTCGCCTTATGTTTCAATTTTCGAGCACACGGAGTAACATCGCATGAAAGCCTTCTTTTCCCCATCCTCCATCGCCGTTATCGGCGCCAGTCCCAGCGAAGGAAGCCTCGGTGGCCAAGTCATCACCAATCTGCTCTATGGTTATAAGGGAGCCATCTATCCGGTCAATCCCGGCTATGAACAAATTCAGAACCTGCCCTGCTTTGCCAAGGTTACGGATATTCCCGACCCGGTGGATCTGGCCATTGTCATTGTGCCTGCACCGGCGGTCCCCGGTGTCATTGACGAGTGCGCCCGCAGCGGCATCCGGCATGTCATCATTGAAAGCGCCGGCTTTGCCGAGACCGGCCCCGAAGGTCGCCTTCTGCAGGATCAATGCCTGGCTATCGCCCGAAAGGCGGGTGTGCGCATCTGGGGGCCCAACTGCATGGGAGTGGTGGATGTTCCCGGGAAGCACTTTTTCACGTTCATGCATCCCAGGATATACGAAGACGGCCTGATGCCGGGACGTATCTCCATGGTTGTGCAAAGCGGTATGCTTTCGGCCGGTTTCCTCGCGGACCTGATGAGCGAGCGTGTCGTGGGCGTGGCCAAGGCCTGCTCCATCGGCAATAAAGCAGATATCGATGAATGTGATGTACTGGAATACCTGCTGGAAGATGATGACACGGATGCCATTGCGCTTTACCTGGAATCCATCAATCGCGGCCGGAAATTTCTGGAGCTGGCCTCGCGCGCGGACAAACCGATTGTTTTGCTCAAAGGCGGCAAAAGCGCCGCCGGCGCGAAAGCTGCGCTGTCGCACACCTCCAGTCTTGCCGGCGATGCGCGTCTGCAGGATTCTCTTTTGTCTATGGCCGGAGTCACGCCGGCCCGTGATTTTCAACAGATGATGGAAGTTGCCCGCGCCCTGGCCATGATCGGGAACACCCCCAAGCACTGCCGCACGGCGATTTTAACCTTCAGCGGCGGCGCCGGCATTTTGTCGTGCGATCTGCTCGAGCAGCAGGGGCTGCGTATTGCAAAACTTTCTGCCGCTACCCGGCAGGAACTGGCGGGCATATTTCCTGAGTGGATGCCGCCGGCCAACCCGGTGGATATGTTCCCCGCCTTTGCCCAAAACGGCCCGGCGGCAACCTATGACCGTTGTGTTAGGGCCGTTATCAAAGATCCCGGGGTCGATGTAATCTTTTTGCAATTCTTTGTGGGGCTTTATCAAAACTATGACCGGTTGCAGATTTTCAGGCAAGAGGCCGACCGTCACGGCAAAGTTCCGGTTATCTGGGCGATAGGACGTCGCGATGCGCTGCGGAATTTCAAGCTAGAAGCGCAGGCCGCGGGTATTCCCGTCCACGGGGAACTTTACCGCGCCACGGAGTGTCTGGCATACGCCTCACGGTATACGCCGCGCCGGAAGGGAAGGTCGCTCATCTCGTCACGTCCGGGCCGACGCCCGCCTCGTATCGAAAAACAGTTGAAGTTGCATCCCGAACGTATCTGGGATGAGTATGCCGCCAAGCAGCTTCTGGGCGCCTGTGGTGTCCCTGTTGTGACGGAAAAACCGGTGGATTCGGCCACGGCCGCACTTGCGGCCGCCCGGAAGATGGGCTACCCGGTGGTGCTAAAAGGGCTGGCTCCCGGACTTGTCCATAAAACGGAATCAGGATTGGTGGTCCTGGGGCTTGCCACACCCGCTGCATTAAAGAAAGCTTTCGGTGAGCTTGTCAAAAAACTGCGGGGAGAAGGACAGATACTTCTCCAGCGGCAGATGGCCGCGGATTATGAATTAATTGTCGGCATGGTGCGCGACGAGCAGTTCGGTCCCTGTGTGATGTTCGGCCTGGGCGGTATTTTTTCCGAGCTGCAAAAAGATGTTGTTTTCGCACCAGCTCCGCTTAGCGTTTCCACTGCCAGGGAAATGATCGGCCGGATCTCGGCACAGAAACTGCTGCAGGGCTATCGCGGCCGGCAGCCGCTGGATATGAAAATCATGGCGGACATCCTGGTCAAAGTCGGCGAGCTCGCCTGGAGCTTCCCGGAGATCGAACAAATCGATATTAATCCGCTGGTTGTTGACCGTGGTCTGCCTTTAGCGGTGGATGCGACAATCATCAGGAAAAGCACAGTCTCTTAACGATGGCCGTACGCCACTGCGCGGATACATTCATCTTGATCCATAAGATCCCGTGCGGAGACTTCTTGTTTTTCAATTGCTGAGCCTCCGATGTCGCCGAAAACATTAAAGAAAGGCATATTAATCTTCTTAACGCAGCGGATTTGAAGGATTTCAACCTTGAAAAATTACATCAAGGATGATTGTAGTGATCAAGAGGTGCTGTCAGACAGCCGTATTGCCTGCGCCGAATAGCGTTTTTTGAGTGTTCGTTCGTTAATGCATGATTTCTTTTGCTTCCGGGCCAAGACGATGCAAGAGTCACTTCCCGGGTACCATATTTTGATGTACATCCCCTGTATCTTATATCCCTCCCAAGATTATTGCGCCTCCATACTGATGCTGATAACCGATAAATAAATAAAAGAGGAGTTCTTATGCATGAAGAAAACAAAGTGATGACAGCGCGTGACGCGATTGCACGTTTCTTACATGACGGAGACAGTCTGATTGTAGGCAATTATACGGAAGGGATTCCCTACAGCCTGATTTTTGAGATTATCCGTCAAAAGAAGAGGGGGCTAACCTACTACAGCCAATCAGGCACCGCAGATGCGGAGTTTCTTGTCGCCGGTGACTGCGTGGAAAAACTGTGTAGTGCATTTATCCACAAATGGGGTGGGCGGGATGCGGGAAGCATGGTGGAACGATATCAGCGGGCAGGCAAGCTGGAGGTCGAAGACTACACCAATTTCACCTACAATGCCCGCATTGCCGCCGGCGCCTATGGATATGAGCTCATGCCGGTTTTACCTTCCATTATGGATTCTGATGTCTTCCGGGTGAGGGGATTTATGGGTGAGGACAAATTCGGTGTGATCAAAAGTCCCTTCTCCGGAAATGATATTCCTGTTGTTCCTGCGGCTAATCCGGATGTCTGTATTCTTCATGTCCAGAGGGCCGATGTAAACGGTAATGCGCAGCACTGGGGAGGACTGGGGTCCACGGTTCATGCATGTTTGGCCAGTAAGAAGATCATCGTCTCCTGCGAAGAAATTGTGGATTATGATATCATCAAGTCCAGTCCCCATCTCACCATTGTTCCGGGATTCCGGGTCAACGCAGTGATTGAAGAGCCTTACGGTTGCCATCCGGCGGAACTGCCCGGTTACCGGAACGTAGATTACGCCATGATGATGCTGATTAATGCGGCCATGTGCTCGGAGGCGGGACTGTCATCTATGTTCGACGAATGGATCTACGGGCTGCCGGACCGTGTCGCTTATATTCAGCATTATGTCCAGGTCTTCGGCCAGCGTTCACTCAATAGTTATAACGCCAAATCATATTATTCCGCGCCGGCCAACTACGGCGTGGCCTTTGAGTCGGGCTGGGATGCGAACGGTCTGTCGCTGAAACTGGGTATAAACATGAAAGAGCTGGAAAAGCTGATCGAGGAAAAGGGGGAGTTGGTCGATGTTAAGTAAAAAAATCACAAAAGAGGAATTACTGATTGTAACAGCAGCCCGCCAGATAAAGGATCACGGCGTTTGCGTGCTGGGTATCGGTATGCCGATTCTGGCAGGAGCCCTGGCCAAGAAAATCCACGCACCCAGGGCCGTGTTACTGATGGAGTCCGGTATCGTTGACTTTCATCCCGTGGGGTTGCCGGCCAATGTGGCCGATGCCACCTGTACACGCGGATACGGGTACGCCACCGATTTGTTCAGCGTCTTTACGACCATTACCTATGCAGGTTATCTGGATAAGGCTTTTCTGGGTGTCGGGCAGATCGATAGATATGGAAATATCAATACATCATATCTGGGAATGCCGCCAAAAGCACAGCGAATCACGGCGGCGGGCGGAGCGCCGGAATTTTACGGCTATGCGAAAGAAACGATTCTGACGATGAAGGGCAAAGGATTTGTGGATAAGTTACCATATTTGACGTCGCCCGGTTATCTCGGTGGCGGCGATGAGCGTGAACGATCCGGTCGTTACCGGCCCGGCTCAGGACCAAGTACCCTGATTACACCCAAAGGTATCTTCAACAGGAGTTTCGGGGATAATCAGGCAAAAAGCCCGCAAAGCCTTGATTTACGGGG
>CAYWRV010000007.1:0-25602 GCA_964460865.1 uncultured Smithella sp.
CCGTGGCGACGGCGAGGGCCAGAAATTTTCCATCGCCGGTTTTAAAAATTCCCGAAGGGGAAAGCCCCGGATCGGCATTCCCTGTGCGTTCCAGCTCCCTGCCCGTTGCTTCGCAATAGGTGAAGTGAAACAGGGAACGCATGAGAATTTCCGCCTGGCATCCGTCAATATACTGACCTTCGCCCGTGCGCTCGCGGTAATTGAGTGCGATCATGATCAGCATGGCCGCGAAATAGCCGGGG
This sequence comes from uncultured Smithella sp., assembly GCA_964460865.1. Classification (GTDB taxonomy): domain Bacteria; phylum Desulfobacterota; class Syntrophia; order Syntrophales; family Smithellaceae; genus UBA8904. Next base: position 243 of record CAYWRV010000007.1, read on the forward strand.
AAGAAATCGCCGAAGAAGTCCGGAACCTTGAAATATTTATCCGTGTCCGGATGACCGGTGGCGGCCAGCACGCCGCTTGCACCCTGGGCCAGAAGGTCCCAGCCCGGATAATAGCGGTAGGGGCCGAATTGCCCGTAGGTGCTTAAGCTGGCGTAGATGACTTTCGGGTTGATTTTACTGACCTGGGAATAGCCGATGCCCCAGGCCTCCACCGTGCCGGAAGTGAAATTTTCGACCACCACGTCGGCTTTTTCGGCCAGACGCAAAATCAGGTCCTTGCCTTTGGGTTTCTTGACGTCGATCCCGACAAAGTATTTGCTGTGGTTGATATAGTGCCACAGAGGGTTGGAATGTTTCCAGTATTTCCCCCAGTACGTTCCGCCGCGCCAGTAATCGCCCTGATAGGGAACCTCCACCTTGATGACTTCCGCTCCGAACTGCCCCAGAGCCTTGGCTGCCGTCGGGCCGAAGATCATGTGTGAAAGATCAAGCACGCGCAGGCCCTTGAGGGCTTCTCTTTTTTTGTCAATGCCTTCGGGGGCGAAAAGTTTATTTGTATAATCAAAATAGTCTTGCGTCATGGTCACATCCCCATATAGGCTTTTTTTACCAGATCACTGTGCAAAAGAAAATCACCGGAACCTTCCAGCACTACGTGGCCGTCCTGCAATACATAGCCGCGGTCCGCTATTTCCAGCGCATGCAGAGCGTTTTGTTCAGACAGTAAAACCGTTATGCCGTCGGCGGGGAAGGTTTTAATCACATCATAGATCTGCGACATGATAAGCGGGCTGAGCCCCAGCGACGGCTCGTCGATCATCAGCAGTTTGGGCTGAGCCATCAGGCCGCGTGCGATGACCAGCATCTGCTGTTCTCCACCGCTCATCAGGCTGGCTCTCTGCTCGGAGCGTTCCTTCAAAATGGGAAACAACATGCAGACTTTATCCATCATCCGGTCTTTATGTTTCCACGCTTTTCTGGTCGAGGCGCCCATCAGCAGGTTTTCCCGGACACTCAGGAAAGGGAAGATTTTCCTTCCTTCCGGAATCTGCGAGATGCCCAGCTTCACGATCTGGTCGGAGGGGAGCTGCCCGATGGACTCGCCGCGGAAGGAAATGGTTCCCGCCTTGGCGGGCAAAACGCCGGAGATACAGTTGAGGAGAGTTGTTTTTCCGGCACCGTTGGCGCCCAGCAGCGCGACCAGTTCACCTTCGGCAACTTCCAGGTTGACATCGTGCAGCACAGGAATGACACCGTAGGCAGCATCCAGATTTTTAATGTTGAGCATATTTCGCTCCCAGATAAGCTTCAATGATTTTTGGATCGCTGGTGACTTCGCGTGGAGGTCCCTCGGCGATCTTTTTCCCGTAATGGAGGACAACGACTCTCTGCGTGGCGTTCATGATGATTTTCATGACATGTTCAATCCACAAGATGGTGATGGCGAACTGATCCTGGGCGCTCCAGATCATGTCCAGCGCCTTGGATGCTTCCGAGGGATTGAGCCCGGCCATGACTTCATCGAGCAACAGCAGTTTCGGCGTTGTCGCCAAAGCGCGCGCCAGCTCCAGCATTCTTAGTTCGTAGAGATTGAGGTCGCGTGCCAGCGTGTCCCGTTTGGAAAACAGACCTACAAATTCGAGGTAGTAGGAGGCCTCCAGGGACGCGTCGGGAAGGCTCATATGGGCGCGCTTTTTGCCGTTTAGCACTCCGACCAGAACGCCGGCCAGCGCGGTCATGGATTCAAACGGCTGCGGTATCTGATAGGTCCGGGATATTCCGATCTTGCAGATCTTGTTACTGGGCATGCCGGTGATGTCGGTGCCCTCGAATCTTATCGACCCGCTGTTCGGTTTGTAGATACCGCAGATCAGGTTCAGCAGAGTCGTCTTTCCCGCGCCGTTGGGGCCGATAAGCCCCACCACTTCGCCTTCTTTCACGGTGAAACTGACGTCGCTGACGGCAGCCAGGCCGCCGAAATTCTTTGATACGGATGTTATCTCCAGCATAGGACTATTCTCTCCTGACGTGCAATTTGGGGAAGTAATCGCGCGGCCTTCTTTTTTTGTAGAGCCCCCACAGGCCTTCACCGCGCGGGAGAACGACGATGAGTGCGATCAGAATCAGCGGGAAGACGAAATAATTCACCGGGCCCAGACGCCTGAGCGAATCCTCGACAATGGAGATGAGGTATGCTCCGGGGATGGCTCCGTAAAGAAACGCCCTGCCGCCGATAATTACGATAATCAGAATTTTGGCCATGAATTCCAGCGGCAGGTAGGTTACACCGGCAAAGGTGCGGAAGGTATGGACGATAAACCAGCCGACGATGCCGGTGAGAATCGACGGGGCCACATAGAAAAACACTTTATAGGCATCCACACGGACGCCCATCATGCGGGCCACATTTTCATTTTCATTGACGGCCGCCATGCTCACGCCGATGCGCGAGCGGACCGTCCGGTCGCACACGAGCAGATAAAGGAGCATCAGGATAAGCGACAGATAGTAGTAGGCGATATAGTTCCAGGTGACTTTCTTAAATGCCAACAGCGGACTCATGCCGACCAGTCCGACTTCGCCGCGGAAGATGTCGCCCCAGATGTAGGTGATATCGAGAAAGGTAAGAGGCAGGATCAGTGTGATCAGAGAGAAGTATAAACCTTTGGCGATCCAGGTGGTGGGGCTCAAAATCAGGGCGATGGCTGCGCACACGAGTATGGTGGCCATGAGAGTCATCGCCGGGTTCCAGCCGAAATGAAGATTCAAAAGAGCCGCCGTGTAACCTCCGACGCCCAGATAAAGCTGCGGGCCGAAGTTCACTCTGCCTGTGCCCAGAAGCTGCAGGGCCAGAGGGATGGCGATGGCGGCATACAGATTCGCCGTGGTGAACATCGTCAGAATGTGCGGAAATCCGTAAAGGAAAAGAGGAAGTATGAACAGGCATGTGATGGCGATGGTAGAGTTACGCCAGTAGCGTGGCTCGATCACCCACTCTGTTTTTTTGTCCCGCCAGCGTGCGACAATGCGATCCCGGCGCAATTCAAAATTTACCATAGAGTTTCTCCTGCAAAAATACCGCCGCGTCGATAGATCATGACGATGAGGGTGACAATCAAGGCGGCAAAGCCCATGAAACGGGGAACGAAAACGAAGCTCACCGACGCGTGAATGAAGCCGATCAGATAGGAGGCGACGATGCTTCCCTTGAGGTTACCCAATCCCCCCAGGATCGACACCAGCATGGCCGTCATCAGAAGCGGCATGCCCATAAAGGGGTCGATTCCCCAAAACGGCGCGATCATGATCATGCATATCGTCGGGGGGATCACGGAAAGAATCATCGCCAGATAATACATGCGGTTGACATTGGCGCCCATAAGCAGCGCGGCCGGCAGGTTCTGACTGATGGCGCGGATAACCAGACCGATTCTGGTTCTGGTCAGGGCGACAACGTAGATGGCGGTGACGACGACACCTACCAGTGCGGCGATGATCATCTGCCAGGCGATGGTGATCCCGCCGATGGTGACGATATCGTCAATGATGGTGGAGGGGATGCTCACGCCCGCCGTTACCGGGAAAAGATAGTTGGCCAGGTGAACGATAACCAGAAAAACGAGCAGGGAAACGGTGAGAAGAATCTCTTCCTCCTCCAGGTAGCGCTGAAAGACGCCTTTGTAAAAAACAATCAAAGCAAAGGCGCATTGGACCAGGATCATTAAGATAATGCTCGGCACAAGCCCCAGGCCCGCGTCCTCCATGAAAGTCCAGGTGAGATAGGCAGCCAGGACAAAGATCACACCGTAGCCCAGGTGGAAAATTCTCAAGACACCGCAGATCAGAGAAAAGCCCAGGGAAATTAAAAGATAAATCGAACCCCAGATCAGGGTGTAGATCACGATTTGCAGTAAAAGATCACTCATCGGGTTGGCGCTCCCTTGAATCGAAACGGACATGACATGTTTTTAAAACTGTCACGCTGTTATGAAAGGAGGGAACCGGGCGGTCAGGCCCGGTTCCCCGGTCTGTTACTTGCGGAGGACCGCCGGCGGCTGGTAATCAGCCGTTTTGTATTTGGGCGGATAAATGACCTGCATCTCTCCCTTTTGCCACTGCACGATCGGTGTGACGTATTTGGGCGAAGGCAGGTTGTAGTGATACTTGGGATGCCAGCCGATGGAACCGAGCACCGCCACTTCTTCCACCTGTTCGAGTTGTTTGATCAGCGCATTGATATCGCCTGTGCCGCCGGCTTTTTCCACTGCCTTTTTGAAGCCGAAGATAGAGTCGTAGGTGGTATGAGAGCCGAAGATGGGACCGACTTTGTACTTTGCTATCAGAGTATCCATAAAGGGGATTGTCTTTGGTGTGATGGAGACACGAACCAGTGATGAACCGACGGAGACGCCGTTTACCTTACCTTCGGTCATTTTCCAGGCTTGGGGCATGCCAGCCAGTCCTCCCCAGATGTTCAAGGGGATGTTTCTGGCGCTGGACTGTGCCCACTGCTTGATGAAGGCGGGCTCATCGATATACCCGATGACGCAGTCAATCGCTTCCGCTCCGGCTTTGGCGATGGTCTCGAAGGTCGGGTTGAACATCTTCTGATCCAGAGACACGGTGGTTTCATTGACTACATCCAGGCCGTTTTCCTTGTACACGCCGGCAAGTGATACGGAGACACCGGGCAGTCCCTTTCTGAGCGGCTTGGTCCATTCCATGTCTTCATAAATGATGGCGACCTTTTTCGCCTTCATGATGTTTTTGAATATTTCTGAGTTGTCCAGTGAAACGATTTTCAGGTAGTTGGTCGAGACGTGATAGTAGGTCTGGAAGCCGAAACGGTATTTTTCGTAGTTATCGCGTACACGGTGCCAGATGTCGTCACCGGAGCCAATCGTGGAGAAAAACACATGCGGGTATTCCTTGAACAGCTCGGCGCCGATTTCCATGCCGGCCACGCCCATTTCCACTTTTTCGGCAATAAAGACGGCCGCCACTTTATCGTTCATTACCAGCTTTTTGTAGATTTCGACACACTTGGGAATTTCACCCTTGCTGTCCTCCACAATCAGCTCGACCTTGCGTCCGAGAATGCCGCCCGTGCTGTTGATCTCATCGACCGCCAGCATCGCGGCAGCCTTTGAGCTCAGCGAAAAGGGAGCGGACATATTCCCTATCAAACCGATTTTGATAGGGCCCGTTGCCTCCGGGCCTGCCGCCCAGAGAGTTGAGGCAAAAAACAGTAAAACAAAAACTACCCCGGCAAAGAGACGTCTGGTTTTCATCATGTACCCTCCCTTTTCACTAAAATTTGTCTTGACAAGAACAAGGCTTTCATGAAGCCATTTAACAAGCATTATATAAAATCAAGTTGGACAGTGTCAATGAAAAAGTTGCCGTGTCCGGAAATCGCTGCTATCTTGCCAATTACACAGAGGAACACAGACGTGAAAATATATTTTTCAGATAAGCGGGTATAACCGGCTTGAAAATCCGCGGGGGGAAAGCGGGTCATTTTATGATTGGGAGACCAGGGAAAGATGCATCGCAAAAGATTGATGAAAAAAAGGGAGACGAGCGGGTTGCGGCAACAGATTATGGATGCGGCGCTGGAGTTGTTTGCCAACAAAGGATACGCCGCGACAACGATTCGTGAAATCATCGACAAGGTAGGGGTGACGGCGCCGTCTCTTTACTACTATTTCGGCAGCAAGGAGGGATTATACAGGGAATTGATCGACGTGCACTGTGAAAAACTCGACCGTGTTATTTCTTTGCCCCCGACTGCATCGACATCGGCCCGCCGCGAGCTCAAGAGCCTGGTGGCCGGATTTTTTGACCATGTCGTAGAAAACAGCGATTTTTTCCGGCTGATGTTTTCGGCTTATTACGGCCCTTCGCAGGGGGCGCCTTATTGTGATTTTGTTTTGTATCACGTCAAATTTCACACATCCATCAAACAGATTTTCGAGCGGGGAATAGCATCAGGAGAATTCGCGCCCGGCAACACCGGTAACATGACCTGGGTTATTCGCGGCGTGGTGCAACTGGCTATGGAAGAGCAGATAAAGGAGGACCGGCAGAAAATCGACACGCCCGGCCTGCAGAGAATCATTGACGGGATTCTCAGACGTCTTGCGAAGCCGGTGCCGGCGAAAAGCGGCAAGCACCAGAAGGCGTGAAACAGCTTTTGAGACGTAGTTCCCCGACAGGTGCAAAACCGGAATAACGCGATCAATAAACGGCTGTGCTGATTTAGAGGCAAGGTTGCCACAGTGTTCCGACGAGTTTTCTGTAACATTGCCCGGCCGGAAAACGCTTTGCTTTATTTCAGTAAATCATTGCCGTCATGGCGAGATCTGTCTTCCAAGCAACAACTCTCATCGGCGCAAAATTATTTTACGTGTTGATGTAAGCGTCGGGATCAGAGAGCGGATGCTTTGACTGTTGGTTATTTACTGGCTCATGGTCACAGTGCTTTCGTAGTGATTTTCGGATACTCTACCGTTGAGAGTGTGGTCTTTTTCATTGTGTTTTTCTTCCGTGGCACTAAACGCTTGACGCGTATATATTTTTAGATAATGTTTGTCGCGGCTTTGGGAAAAAGGGGAAATACTTTTTTGTGCAGGGAGGAAGTTCACTATGAAGAAATGGAAGTTGTTAGTTTGTCTGGTAGCCATGTCAATTTTTTCACTTTCGGCGGGCGTAAGCCTGGCGGATGAAATTGTCGTCGGCTTTTCCGGCCCTTTGTCCGGGCCGGCTGCTGAATATGGTCAGGACATCGTGAGCGGTATTGACATGGCGGTCAAAGAGCTCAATGCGGACGGCGGCATTACCGTAGCCGGGAAAAAATACACGTTTAAACTCGAACGACTCGATGACCGCGCCGATCCCGTGCAGGCGGTCAACAATGCCCGCCGGCTCAAAGGCGGGAAAGCGATTGCGGTCTTTAACGGCGTTTTCACCACGATCGCTCCTTTGCTGAAAATCAATGAAGAGAAGGGCAACGAGTTTATCGTCATGGCCTATACCAGCACACCCAAGCTGGAGGATCTGGGCAATAGCCTGCTGGTGGGCACGACAGTTACCTTCATGCCCTATCTCCATACATACGCAGACTGGGCGTTGAAAAAAGGATGGAAGAAATGCGCGATGGTCACGACGCTCGGTGCCTACGGAGATGAAAACAGGGCGGTCTTCAGAGAGGTATGGACCAAAAAAGGCGGCATCATAACAGCCGATAAACCGGCCAACTACTATACGGAAACAGACTTTTCCGCACCTCTGGCGGCGGCCATCGCCACCAATCCGGACGTGATGCTCATCGGCGGTCCGTCGGCGACAACCGCTCTGGTGGTCGAGCAGGCGCGTTCCATGGGGTTCAAGGGCGGTTTCATGATGATCGACCAGGCCAAGCAGGACTACATGGCCAAGCTGCTGGGCGGAACACAACAGATGGGTAACCTGATCGGAACAGGCGGTGTGGTCAGTGTGCCCATGCCCGGTGCCTCCACTTTTGAAAAGAAATTTGTGGAGCAGTACAAAAAGATGGTGACCTGGGAATGTGCGTTAAACTACACGGGTATGCACGCCCTGGCCAAAGCTATTGCTGCCGCCGGCACGGTGGAAGATATTCACAAGATCCGCGCCAGCTTCGACAAGGCGTTGGCCGCATCACCCATGCTGGGTGATAAATATCCTAATGAAGTTTTCGGTATCACCAAAGCCGGCCGTTTGTGGATCATGGCATCGATTCAGACCATCACCAACGGAAAATGGGATCCTTCCGAGTTGCATGTCTGGTGGCCGAAAACCCAGGCGGAATTTGATAAGGTGAAAAGTTTAAGTGTCGCGAAAAAAAATCCGTTTATCTGGTACAAACAATAGCAGTTTCTTTTGTAGCACAGAGAAGGGACGGGCCAGGACCCGTCCCTTCCTTTTTTTATCCCTCCCTGATATTCCTTAAGTATCGGGCGCATCTTTTCTTTTGCCGGCACCAAAAAACAACCACAACGTATGAATGACCGGCAGATATTTAATGGCCGGCAGTCACTTAACTTTATCAATGATTTTGGTGATGTTTAGTCGGCAAGGGGCGTTGATTTTTCCCGCGTATCATTCTTTCTGAAGTAAATTTCTTGACTTACACATTCTGTCGGTTAAAATGCGAAATAATTGGGGTGGTATTGAAAATAACCGGAAAACAAGGAGGGAATTGGTATGAAGCAGTGGAAATATTTTATTTGCCTGTTGTCTGTTCTGATTGCATCGCTGGTTGCCGGGTGGGCCGTGGCGGATGAAATCGTCATCGGGTACACCGGCCCTTTGTCCGGTCCGGCGGCGGAGTACGGGCAGGACATCTTCAATGGCGTCGATATGGCCGTCAAAGAGATCAATGAAGCAGGCGGTATTACGGTCAAGGGGAAAAAATACACCTTCAGGCTCGAAAAGCTCGATGACCGGGTGGATCCGACACAGGCGGTGAACAACGCACGGCGCTTCCGTACAAACGGGGCCATTGCCGTTTTCAACGGCGTCTTCAATACCATCGCGCCGATGATGAAAATCAACGAGGAGAAGGGAAACGAATTTATCATGATGGCCTATACCAGCACACCAAAAGTTGAATTTCTCGGTAACAAGCTGGTGATCGGCACGACGGTTGATTTCTCGACCTATGTGCAGGTGTTTGCCGAATGGGCTTTGCGCAAAGGATGGAAAAAGTGCGCGATGGTCGTCACGCTTGGAGCTTACGGCGATGAATGGAGAGCCGGTTTCAAGGAATATTATGAAAAAAAAGGCGGTGTGATCACGGCGGACAAGCCGGCCAATTACTACACGGAAACGGACTTCTCACCCCAGCTGGCCGCAGCCATTGCCACCAAACCGGATGTGATGCTGATCGGCGGGCCATCTGCCACTACTGCACTGGTCATCGAGCAGGCAAGAAACATGGGATACAAGGGCGGCTTCATGCTGGTCGATCAGGCCAAGCAGGATTATATCGCCGTGCTGCTGAAAGGAACCAAAATCATGGGCGATCTGATCGGCACGGCCGGTGTCGTGAGCATTCCGTTTGATGGCGCCAAAGCCTTTGACAAAAAATACACTGCGACCTACAAGCGCATGGTGACCTGGGAATGCGCGCTCAACTACACAGGCATGCACGCTCTGGCCAAGGCGATTGTCACTGCCGGCAGCGTGGATAACGCCTATGCCATCCGCGCCGCCTTCCCCAAGGCACTCGACCCCCCGATGCTGGGCGATAAATATCCCAACTCGGTCTTTGGCGTGACGGATACGGGACGCATGCTCATCATGGCTTCCGTGCAGACGGTGACCAATGGAAAATTCGACCCCTCGGTCTTGTATGCCTGGTGGCCAAAAACGCAAAAGGAGTTTGAAACGGCCAGAGAGCTGGGCAGAACGCCCCAGAATGAGGTGATCTGGCTGAAACGCTAGACGAACAGATTAAGTCACTACGAAATGCCTCAGGGGGAACGGGTCATCCCGTTCTCCCTTTTTTGCGTGCAACGCAAAAGTGACCACGGATATGTGTTTTTTAGATACCCGACCCGGCCGGCAAGAAGTCAGCTTTTAGACATTTTTCCTTAGTTTGAAAATCACACTGCTTCAATCGTGGAAGTCGGCTTGCTGGTGATGTTGTAGGTGACGCTGACCACTTCCGGAATGTCACTGGTGATTTTGGCGGCGAGTTTTTCGAGCAGTTCAAAGGGGAGTCTGGTGGGTCGTGCCCTGCGTGCATCTTTGCTGTCCCATGAGCGGATTTCAATCTGATTGCCGAAGACGCGCTTTCCATCGCGCATACCGGTGACGCGGTCTTCGTGCAAAATAGCCAGGTACTGGAAAGCTTCGATATTTTTCAGTGCAGCTTCGACAATGGCTGTCGCCTCACGCACCAGCGCGATTCTGGCAGGCGAGGCCTCGCCGATCACGCGCGCAGCCAGAGCCGGCCCGGGAAAGGGAACCCGCCTGAGCATCGAGGAAGGCAGCCCCAGCCCTGCCCCGACCTTGCGCACACCTTCTTTGCGCAATTCGATAAGCGGCTCCAGAATTTTGTAGCCGAAGGCTTTTTGCGGGTCGATACCGAGCTGTTCAAAAACATTGTGCTGTCTTTTGATACCGGCAACCGTTTCATCTATGTCCGTCAGGATTGTACCCTGCAGGAGATATTTCGCGCGGCTTTTGACAACCAGTTTGCCGAAAACTTTTTTATAAAATGTTTGAGTGATGGCCTCTCTTTTTTCTTCCGGGTCAGTAATGCCCTTAAGAGCCCGGAAGAAAGCCTTTGTCGCGTCAATCACTTCGACCTTAATCCCCAGCTTTTTAAATTCCGCCTGTACCTGTGCCGGTTCCCCTTTGCGCATCAGGCCGTTGTCGATGAGGCAGGTTATGAGGCGGTTTCCCAGGGCTTTGTGTCCCAGGGCGGTCACAACACATGAATCGACGCCGCCGGAAAGAGCGTTGATGGCCAGTCCGTCACCCACGGCGTTTTGTATGTCGCGGACTTTATCCGCAATAAACTTGTCGGTGTTCATCGTGCCTGCTTTGATTTCCCTTATTTTCATACTCAAAACTCCCCGGTGATTAAATCGTGATTGAGCTTGTATTCTATATTCTCATCCGTTTCAAGCACTAAAGAAAAAAATGAGCCGTGCCGGAGAATATTTTCAACTTTTCTGTTGTAAAGAAGGGCCGTTCGTTTTAGATAACATTTCGCGCACAGACCCTGTGCCTTCAGTAAATTACAAAAGGGGCTTGTCATGAAACCTGTAAAGATTATGCCGTGCCTGGATATGAAAGACGGACGGGTGGTGAAAGGCGTTCACTTCGTGGACATTAAAGACGCGGGAGACCCGGTGGAAAGCGCGGCGTTTTATCAGGCCGAAGGCGCCGACTTACTGGCGATGCTGGATATCGCGGCCACACAGGAGATGCGTAAAACCCGTCTGGAGTGGGTAAAAAAAGTTTCATCCGTCATCAGCATACCGCTTACCGTGGGCGGGGGCATCACCTCCTTGGATGATATCGAGATGGTGCTGGCCGCCGGCGCCAGCTCAGTGTCGGTAAACAGTGCTGCCGTGAAAAATCCTGATCTGGTTCGCGAGGCGGCCCAGAAATTCGGCTCCGATAAAATAACCGTGGCCATTGACGCAAGGCGAAACACGGCAATGCCTTCCGGTTATGAGCTGGTGTTGTCCGGTGGGACCTTGCCCGTCGCTAAGGACGTGCTGGATTGGGCCCGGCAATGCCAGAAGCTGGGAGCAGGAGTGATTCTGCCCACCAGTATGGATGGAGACGGCACAACTGCCGGTTATGACATACCCTTCATACGGGCCATCTCCGATGCCGTGACTGTGCCGGTGGTGGCCTCCGGCGGGGCCGGCAGCCTGGAGGATTTTTATCTGGCCGCGGCAAAGGGCCGCGCTGCCATCCTGCTTGCCGCCTCTGTCTTTCATTTCCGGCGTTTGAGAATCAGAGAAGTTAAGGACTATCTCAAAAGCAGGGGAATTGATGTCGCCTGAGCGCCGGCAGACGCATCTCCAAAATTAGCTTCATTGGCTGACCTTCGTTTATTCTATTCTTTCGCCTGAGTGCGTCCCGCTGCCAGGCCCGTGATTTGCTTTTTTCGGTGCCTGAAGGTAATTTTGTACAGATGACAGAAATTACCGGCCGTTTCTGAAGGGAGGGGAAGTCGGGTCGATTGGCAGGGCCGCTCCGACCGGATTTGCTCCGGTTTTGTCTGTATGCGTTTCTTTGGATCATACTGCACTTTTATCCGCTTAAAACTTTTTTGACTCACCGGCGGAAAAAAATTAATTAAACAGGCGTTCATGTCGATATACAGATAAATTGTCATTCATTCAGCAGGAGGCTTGCATGTTCAGGGCTTACATAAATTATTTCATCCCTTTGAGTATTCGCGACGATGCCGACGAGTACCGGCGGGCTTTCCAGATGACTGCTTTCACACAATTGTCTGTATTGTTTTTTCTTCCCAACGTCATCAAGTGGTACAAGATGGGCTTCACTGGCCTGGCGATAAGCATTTTTTGCGTCATGATCCTTGTGGCCATGGCTGCGCCGTTCGTTTTGAAAATAAGCAGGTCGCTCGATATCATGGGAAATTTCGTTATCGCCGCGATGGTGTGGCACTTTTCTGTCCTTCCGGCGGTTACCGGGGGAATTTTGTCCTCATCGCTGGCCTGGAATATCGTAATCCCGGTTTTTGCGGTCACTTTTTTAGGATTCGGAAGTTTCGTCTTCTGGTCCTCGTTCATGCTCTTGGAGATTCTCGTCTTTTTGGTGATTCAGATGACCGGCGTCGCGCTTCCGTCTGTTTTGCTTACCCCCAAGCAGTTGCTCCAAACACAGATCGCCAATATCCTGGGACCCTTTCTGACGATGGTTATTTCACTGTTGTTCGGTCATCTGGGACTGAAGCAGGCCTTGGCAGCACAAAAAGCGGCGGCGGACGAAAGTCGGGAGGCGCATTTGCGGCAGGCGGAACTGGCCCAAAAATCAGAGGCGATGGCCGGGAGACTTGCCTCCATTTTTGACCAGGTCAGCCGTCACACGGAGCATTTGACGGAGAATGTGATGAAAAAAATGACGGCCCTGACGGAAAGTTCCGCCCGTAATGCCGCTACCGCCAATGACCTTATAGGCACTTCCGGCGCAGTGGTTGGCCAGACCAATCAGTCTGTGCAGGCACTTACCTCGCAGATGGCCGACGTGACACGCACCAGTGAAGAGACTTTCAAAATCATCAAAACAATAGATGAGATTGCCTTCCAGACCAATCTTCTGGCGCTAAATGCAGCGGTGGAGGCGGCTCGGGCGGGGGAAGCAGGCGCGGGGTTTGCCGTGGTGGCAGATGAGGTCCGCAATCTCGCCATGCGCTCGGCCGAGGCCGCCAAAAACACTTCCGGCATGATTGAAGAGGCCATAAATCGCATCCGGGCGGGAGAGACGCTGGCGAAACAAACCAACGATAATTTCACCAAACTGGCCGAAAGCGTCAGCAGGGTTCTGGCGCTCGTTGATGGTATTGCCAAATCAACCGCCGCCCAGAATGAGGGGATTGAAGAAATGAAATCAATTGTGACGCAGATTCATGAGCTGGTTGCTCAGGAGAGTCAGGGATAAAGGGGAAGGGTGACGAACCGCGTGGTGTGGTCCCTGTCTTTTGGCTTTACTCGGGCATTGTGTAGCGTTTTTCATGAAACAGCTTCAGGCAGATTTCAGATACCGTCCGGTCGTAAAAAATACCTTTTTTGTTTTCAATTTCCTCGAGTGCAACACCGATTCCCAGAGCCGGGCGATATGGCCGGTTCGATGAGATCGCCTCCACCACATCGGCTACGGCGATAATCTTTGATTCCAGGAGAATCTCATCCCCCTTCAAGCCCCGGGGATAACCGGAGCCGTCGATGCGTTCATGATGTTCGTGCACCATGCGTGCGATCGGCCACGGAAATTCTATGTCTTTCAAAATTTCATAGCCTGCTTCGGCGTGAGTCTTGATGATCTCCTTTTCCAGGTCGGTGAGTTTTGTCGGTTTGGTGAGAATTTCCGAGGGAATGACTATTTTACCCAGATCGTGAATCATGCTGGCCAGACGAATGCCGTCGATTTGGTCGGGGGGAAGTTTCATTTCGGTGGCAATGGTCCGGGCCAGATCAGCCACACGCCGTTGGTGTCCCGCCGTATAGGGATCTTTCGCCTCCGTGATTGCTGACACAGCCTTGATTGTCGCGCCCAGCGATCTGCGAAGGCTTTCAATGCTTTTTTGCCTTTCCCACTCAAGTTTCTTTTTTGGAGTGACGTCCTCCACAATGCCGTGGTAATAAAGCAGGCTTCCTGCCTGGTCTTTTACGGCGGTTATACTCATGTTCGCCCAGATCCGGCTTTTGTCCCTCCGGTAAAACTCCACTTCATAGCTTTTGATACTGCCGTGCTGCCCAAGGTTTTCCATTACTTCACGGTAGGCTTCCGGATCAACAAAAGCATCTTGAAAATTATTGATAAGTTCGCCGGTTGCCTCTTCAGGACTGGAATAGCCGAGCATTTCCGCAAGTGCCCGGTTCATGGAAAGAGACTGTTCTCGTGGCGAGGTTTGAAAAATCCCCTCCTGCGCATTTTCCACGATGGTGCGGTATTCTTCCTCGCTTTTGATAAGGTCCTCCTCCATCCTTTTGCGTCCGGTGATGTCGCGCGAAATCCCGCGAAAGCCTGCCGGCTTTCCCTGCGCGTCGCGGATCAAAGAGATGGAAAGTTCATAAGTTCCCGAAGTGCCGTTCTTACTCAGAACGTCGATCTCGACGGATCTTTCCGGTATGCCGGTTTTATAGACGTTCTGAAAAAGGCGAAAAGCCAGTTTCGCGTCTTCCGGTGTTTGAAAATCGCGGTTGTCCCTTCCGATGAGCTCGTCCCGCGTGCGCTGAAGATGCGCGCAGATGACATCGTTTACGAAAGTGTATTTTCCGGAAAGGTCTATTTCAAAATAGCCGTCGGGAATGGTTTCGATGATGGCATGGTGGGTATCTTCCGGGTGCGACCACTGCTCTTTAATATCACGGGCGATTGTGATCACGCCGGTTATTTCAGAGTTTTCGACAAGCGGGATAGATGTGGCTTCTACGATAGTCACTCTTCCGTCTTTAGCCACAAATTCGTAAATCTGGTTTCTTGTGGTGGCCCCTGCAAGCACTCCGGAGAGGTTTTTTGCCATCAGTTCCATTGAAGAGGCGCTAAAAAGCCCCGGCTGAACGATCGCGCGTTTGACAAGTTCTTCCGGTTTGTAACCCAGAATCGCCTCCACGCCAGGCGAAACGGAAGTTATTTTCATTTCTGTATCCGTTATTAGAATGATGTCGGACACAGAAGCGGGGTCATCATGTAAATGTTTGTCAATGTTCTTTTGGTCTCCGGATGAGTCTTTGCGGCCGGCAGTCGCGTTTCCCACGCCCGCCTGTTTTGCAAGTGGCGGACTGCTGGTGGGGGTATTGTCGCCTGCCGGTGGGTTTGCCATCAATTAT
This sequence comes from uncultured Smithella sp., assembly GCA_964460865.1. GTDB lineage: Bacteria > Desulfobacterota > Syntrophia > Syntrophales > Smithellaceae > UBA8904. The sequence goes on from CAYWRV010000007.1 coordinate 15,311, forward strand.
CTCCATTGCCCGGGGCGCGGCAAGTAAGGTCTGGTTTGCTGATAGTTACTTTTCGCTCAACATGACATCGGGCATTCCGTCCTGCGGTGCAGGCCGGGGACAGGTGCAAAATGCCGGCGTGTTTATTTTTCAAGTTCGAACTTCGATTTGTCCACACCGCAGACCGGGCAGGTCCACGAAGATGGTATGTCCTCGAAACTGGTGCCGGGCGCAACACCGTTTTGGGGATCTCCCTGGGCGGGATCGTAAACATAACCGCATACGGTGCAGACGTAGCGGGCGGCCGCGTCGGCTGCTTTCGGTTTCGCTCCCGCGTCTGCATCAAATGTCGGAGCGGTTTTCGGGGCCTTGCCGCCCTTGACGGTTTTATAATACAGATAGGTCATCGGCTCACCGTCACCGAGCACATCCGCCTCAACCACATTCCCGAGGAATATCGTATGCGAACCGCAATCGAGCTCGCCTGCTACTTCCGCTTCGATGAAACCGGCTGCATGCTCCAATATGATGGGCAGCCCGGTCACGCCTGCTCTCGTACGCACACCTTTCAACTTATCTGTGTCCCGTCCGCTTTTAAAGCCGAAAAGGCCGATAAAGGTCATCGGTGCGCTCTCAGTCAATGTCGTAATCACAAATTTACGGCCGGTGCTGATTAACTCGTGAGTGTAGTTATCCTTGCTGATGCAAATGGCGACGGTGGCAGGCCTGGAGGTGGCCTGAATGACGGCGTTGGCTATCTGGCCGTTGAATTTTCCGTCCCGGCCCGCTGTGACAATATACATGCCGTATCCGATTTTGTGCAGTGATGCTCTGTTCATGAATGTTTTCCTTCTATCAGGTTTATATTATCGATGGCGGTACTTATAACCGAAATTAATAAAATTTGCCACGATATTTGATTCGGGGGTTTTTTGTTTTGACAAACAGTGTTTTCTCTTATAGAGCTCCAGACACATACATACGGGGCTCTTTTGTGCAATCAGGATGCGTGCCCCATGTTTTATGATCAGCATGACCAATCGGAAAACGAACCGGGAATGAAGTGAACTCCATGATCCTTTATCAGAATTTTTTGCAGAAAAAATCTTTTTCATTTGAGGAAATACTGGCCTTCTCGCGCGGTTCACTGGTGAGCGACCCGCCGGAGGGCTTTGAGGCACGCCTGCCCGCGCCCCCCTTTCTTATGGTGGACCGCATCACCAATGTGGAAAGCAAAGGCACCATGGGCAAGATCATCGCCGAACAGGATGTCCGTCTGGATGCCTGGTACTTTCAGTGCCATTTTACCGCAGACCCGGTGCAGCCCGGATGTCTCGGTGTGGATGCGATCTGGCAGCTTTTGGGTTTTTTCTGTGTCTGGCGTGGGGCTCTTGGGTCGGGCAGGGCGCTGGGTTGCGGTGAAGTGGTGTTCAACGGACAGATACGCCCGTTTAATAAAACTATCCGCTATGAGGTCGATATCCGCCGCTATTCTCACCTGAAGGACTCCGGTGCCTCCGTGGCCGTCGGCGACGGCCGGGTCTATGTGGACGATGAGCTCATCTATACGGTCGGGCAGGCCAGAACAGGTATTTTTAAGGATATCGCCTATCCCGATTACCCCGCGCGCTCGAAAAACTCCATTGGCGGGATAATGTAGCTCTGAGACGCGCTGCCGGGTGCGCGGCTAAAAACATATTGAAAATCTTTTCCAATTGGGGCTATAAGTTCCCCGTTTTCGATAACTTACTGGTTGGACATGTTGTGAACATAGTTAAAAAAGCGGCCCTTCGAATCGCCCGCGGGAAATATTGCAAAGCCGCTATCGATGAGCAGGCAGACCTGTCGGCGCTGCGTGAAAAGCCGGCCCGACAGGTGATTGTCGGGCTTTTCCTCATCGCCTTCAGTTATGTCATCGGACTGCCGGCCGTTGTTTTTTTGGGAGTGTGTGCCGTAAAGTTTCAAAAACCGATGATCGCGGCGCTGGGCGGGCCTCTTATCTATGGCGTGTCCACTATCATTTTTCTGGTCGGCATCAAAATGGCCGGGAAAAAATATGTCCAGGTGTTTTGCCGGTGGGTTGTGCGTGTCGTGTTGGAAAAAATTCTCGGCGACGATCTCCTGGTACGTTCCGAGGGAGATTCGGGAGAAGCCCTCCCCTGATGTAGCATATCGGCGCTGAATATCAATATTGAGGTGAAACATGAGCAATGTAGAAGAAATCATCGGTGAATTGAAAGTCAAAATTATTGCCACACTGGGACTGCTGGATATAACGCCTGCGGATATCGGTGATGATGATCCTCTCGTCGGTGGAGACACGGGCATTGACTCCATCGATGTTTTGGAGTTGGTGATGATGATTGAAAAAGATTACGGTGTGAAAATCGACAGCAAAGAGCTGGGGATCAAAGTGTTTGCATCCGTCCGCGCCCTGGCGACACATATCGCGCAGGCGAAAAGCCGGGGTGCGTAATTGCCGTTGGTTCCGGTCACCCGATCTTTTTACATAAAACAGCGCATGATGTTTCCATGAAAAAAGTCCTGTTAATTTCAGCCAACATGATGAAACAGCCCTATGCGGTTTATCCGCTGGGGCTCGATTACGTTGCGGGCGCCCTGCGGCCTGATTATCAGGTGAAAATTCTGGATATGAATGAGCCGGGCGTGTTGGAAGCGGCAGGAGAAAAAATCCGTGAATATGTTCCTGATTATATCGGCCTGTCCATTCGCAATATCGACAACACCGATACGATCAATTGCCGGGGATACCTGTCCGACTATCAGGAGCTGGTCAACCTGATTCGTAAAAATTCGCAGGCTCCTCTTATTCTGGGCGGGAGCGGCTTTACAATTTTTCCCCTAGAGTTCATGCAGGCGCTCGGCGCCGATTACGGTATTGCGGGAGAAGGTGAGGCGTTCGCTGAATTACTGGACGCATTGGAGAAGAAGGCGGATCTTGCGGCAGTGGCCGGTTTGGTTACCGGTGAGTCGGCGCCTGTTTCCTACCGTCCGTGGACAGGTAAGATGGCCAGGTCATTTGATGCGATTGCCACTCATACGAAATATTATCTGTCCTACGGCGGCATGCTCAATCTTCAGACGAAGAGGGGCTGTCCGTTTCGTTGCAGCTACTGCACGTACCCCCATATCGAGGGACATAAGATGAGGTTTTTCGAGCCGGCGGAAATAGCCAGGCAGGCCCGCGAGCTGCAGGAGGCAGGCGCGAAATATATCTTCATTACCGATTCGGCGTTTAACGCCAGCTATGGCCACAGCCTGCAGGTGGCCCGGGCTTTCCGCGATGCAGGCCTGACCATCCCCTGGGGGGGGTTTTTCGCGCCCACAGTTCCGCCTGATGGTTATTACAAAGAGCTTGCTGAAGCTGGACTTACTCACGTAGAGTTCGGCACCGAATCCTTATGCAGCGTCACACTGGGTAATTTGCAAAAGCCTTTTTCTCCCGCCGAAGTCATGCTGTCGCACCGGCAGGCCCTGGAGGCCGGACTTTTTGTCGCCCATTATTTCCTCCTGGGAGGGCCGGGTGAAACTCCCGGTACTCTGCGTGAAACTCTAAAGGGCGCGGACGAACTTGAGCGGGCGGTTTTTTTCTTTTTCTGCGGTATTCGGATCTATCCTCATACCTCCCTTTTTGATACTGCTGTGCAGGAGGGGCAGATTCAGGCGGGACAAAATCTGATAGACCCTGTTTTCTACCGCTCACCCTTTATCTCCGATGTCGAAATTCTAAAGACGGTAGAACAGCATGCCGACGGGCGCCTGAACTGGATGGTCGGAGCGGGGGAAAGCAAGGCTACCAGGATTCTGCCCAGACTATACGAGCGGGGGCACACAGGGCCGTTGTGGGAGCATCTCATTTCGTGATATCGGGTCACCCTCTGCGCTTCGCCGCGAAAGCCTCCTGACCTTTCCAGTCCCGATTGGAATTGATCCGTAGCCTGTGACGCATCTCGGACGTTCTCACATAGCCTGTGGATGAGTTACGCAAATCACGGGTATGGAGCGTCCTGACATAATTTACAGTAAACAAAAATGAAACGCGACGCATTAAACGGACTTTTATTGAGTTGTCATCCCGCGGTCTGCCATGAAAGATACCGGCTTAAAAGTATATCCGGCTCATATAGCCGGCGCCATCGTATTCATTAGTGCTGCCGGAATTTATTTTCTTGCGCCTCTGGCCGCAGCAGTTTTGCTTGTCGCGTATGTGATCTTGTGCATCGTGGCCTGCTTCTTCCCCGGGACCAATTTTCTGGGACCGGTAATCAGCCGCGGCCTGACCAGAGAGCGAAAAGTCGCCCTGACTTTTGACGACGGGCCGTCTGAACAGACCACCTTGAAAATTCTTGATCTGCTTGACCGGCATAAGATCAAGGCCACTTTTTTTGTCTCCGGTGTCAATGCCCGGAGACATCCCGAGATTATTTCGGAAATTGTCCGCCGCGGCCACGAAATCGGCAACCATTCTATGGGGCATGACCCTCTGCTGATGTTAAAAAGCGCAAAAACGATCGACCGCGAGGTGCATCGGGCCGCTCAGGTGCTGCGTGAGGCGGGCATAGAGACACTTGCCTTCAGGCCGCCGGTCGGTATTGTCAATCCCAAACTCTTCCCAATTCTTCAGTGCCGGGGACTCATCTGTGTGAGCTTCAGCTTGCGGGCACGGGATTTCGGCAACCGGCGAGTCAAGAACCTTGCCGGGAGAATTCTCCCGAAGGTCACAGGAGACGACATCATCCTTTTGCATGACACGCCCGTTTCCCGCCATGAGGACGAAGCGCTGTTATGGGAGGAGTTTGAAAAAATACTGGTCGGGCTCAAAAAGGGCGGCCTGAAAGTTGTTCCCCTGTCTGAGCTCACCGGCCGGCAGATTATGCGACACGGCCGCCAGCAGTAAAGCTTTAAGTCCATTTTTGATTCAGGGATTGACTCTGATTAAAAATTTTGATTGTAAATAAAAATAATGATATGGATTAAAATTCGTATGATTAAACCGAAAAGCACAGGGCAGGAGGAGCTTTGATCGACAGGTGGAGGCTTTTCAAAGACGCAGGCACCATAGAGCCGGGGGCGTCCGGGTTTAAAATTGATGTGCCGGTTGACTGTGCCTGGTTTGGCGGGCATTTTCCGGGCGAACCGATTCTGCCGGGGATTGCGCTGGTGCATCTGGTTTATGAGGCGATCTCGGCCAGGGCGCGGCAAAGGGGAAAGTCGGTTACTCTGGCGTCGCTCAAAAGAGTAAGATTTACAGGGCCGGTGAGGCCCGGCGATACTTTGCAGTTGTCTTTGAAGGGCGAAGGTGATTCTTCTGAAAATGCCTACACCTTCAATGTATCCCTGAACCAGCAGACAGTCTGCAGCGGTCATGTTTCGGTCACTTAAAAGGATGAAAAAAATTTAAGGAGGGGGTAATGCCTCAGAACAACGATTTAAAAGACATGATACAGCATGTCGCCGGAATCATTATTGACGAACTGAAGCTGGAGGACGTCACACCGGACACATTCGACCCTGATTTGGATCTGGTGGATGAGCTGGGCATTGACAGCATGGATCTGGCCACCATCGCACTGGTCCTGCAGGATGAGTATAAAATAGTCATCGACGAGGATGATTATCCCAAATTGAAGACCATCCGTCTGATCTGTGAATATATCGAAGAAAAACAGGCAACCAGACACTGAGGCGTTTTTTCCGTGAGGGCGAACTTAAGCATAAAACCAAAACCGTCGCGTCCGAAGTTTTCGGACCTGCTGGCCGATCCTGTAATCAGGCGGCGCTGGGAAAAAGTGCGTCGGTATTTTTTCCTTCGTGAATCCACCTACGATATGACCAACCGTTGCAACATCCGATGTGATGGTTGCTACTACTACGAGGGGGACAAGCAGTTCGCCGTGGAAAATCTGAACCCCGGGGACTGGCGGGCACTGATGAGATCCGAGAAGGACCGCGGCATCACCTATGTTGTCCTGGCCGGCGCTGAACCTTCGCTGGTGCCTGAATTGCTTCAGGTTTGTTATGACGAAATGCCGCTGGGTTGCATTGCCACCAATGGATTTAAAAAAATTCCCGAATCGGTGGGCTACAAAATCCATATTTCTGTCTGGGGTAACGACCTGACCAGCGAACGCACCCGCAGGGCGAAAAACCTTTTAAAAAAACAAATTGAAAATTACCGTGGCGATCCCCGTGCGGTTTTTGTCTATACGTACACCAGAGAAAATATTCACGAGGCGGACGAAGTTGCAGCCGAGCTGGCCGCGCATGACTGCCGGCTGACGTTCAACGTCTTTTCCTCGCCTTTAGGATACAATGGCGCGCTCAGGCATCATGCGGCATCACTTGCGCAAACCCGTGATTCGATGGTCACTCTTTTGCATCGTTATCCGAAACAGGTTCTTTTTTCCTACTACAATGCCGTGGCGCACACGTCGCTTCAGGGCTTGCATGATCTGTACAGCTGTTCCTACCCGCGGTGCAACCTCTCTCAGGATATCGGCCTGGGGCGCTCTTTCAGGCAGTACCGCACCGACCTGAACTGGGACCGCTCCGTGGCCTGCTGTGTGCCTGATACGGATTGTGACGATTGCCGCCACTATGCGGCCGGCTCGGCGATTGTCACAGCCAGACTCTACCGCCATGTCATTACCCCGGATACGTTTAAGTCCTGGCTGGATTATGTCGACACATATCTGGCTGTCTGGGTGACGGGCTATGAAAAAAGTGAAAATCTTTGCGACAGGGTTGTCGAACCTCCGCCGCCCGCGCGTGAAAGTCTGATGGGGGTCTGATTATGAAAACAGTGAGCTCGCTTCTGGACAGCCACTGGCATGAGCGTTACCGGCGCATCTCAAGCCTGAATATCCGCAGCTCTATTTATGATGTGACGAACCGCTGCAACCTGCGCTGCAAGGGCTGCTTTTTCTTTTCCTCGGGTGAACATCATGTTCAGGAAGAAATGGATATTAACAAGTGGGAGGCATTCATCGATAAAGAAAAAGAGCGTGGTGTGAACCTCGCCATACTGATCGGTGGCGAACCTACTTTGTGCATGGATCGCCTGGAGGCCTTTTACAAGCGCATCCCCACCTATTGCGCGACCAATGGTCTGATTAAAGTACCGCGCGAGAAGTATCCCGACATGATGGTGGGTATCTCACTGTGGGGCGGGGGAGAAGATGAGAAAATTCTGCGGGGGAAAGACACCTTTGCCATCTCCAGCAAAAATTATGAAGGAGATCCCTATACCTACTACCTCTACACGATAACTCCCAAACAGATGGGCAGACTCGAACCGGTCATCCGGCGCATCCGCGATATCGGCCTGAAGGTACACCTGCAGCTTCTTTCCAACGATGAAGGGGTGAACGGTTTTTTCTGGCGTCCGGAAGAGCTCGGGGAACTCGCGCATGAAATGGACGAGATGCTCGACAAATACCCGCAGACGGTCATCTCCTGCAAGTATTATCACAAAATAATTACCACCGGTGAGATGATGGGCCGCCGCTTCGGCTGGAAGGAATGCCCGTCGGTGACCGAATCGATGGATAACCGTAACCCGCCGGTGCGCAGGCTGATTCGTTTTTACCGGTGGGCCGCCGATCTTGAGACGGTGCACCGCTGCTGCACCTCCGCCACGCGCGACTGCTCCACGTGCAAGGACGGAGCGGCGCATATGAGCTGGGTGATGGTCAACAAGCGTGACCACATGAACAGCACTCAAGATCTGCAAAACTGGATTGAAGTCTACGAGATGTTTGCCAAACTCTACCGGTTCATTCCCTGGTAGGCAAAACCCGGCACCCGATGGACCGTCTGAATGTTATATATGAAGGAGGGCGGATATTATCCACCCTCCTTTGCATTTCAGGAAAGAAACGGGAAAGCCTTTCAGTCTGAAGTGTACCGGGTCTATCGTTTGGTCGCTGGCGTGGCGGATGAATTTTTCCCGGCGAGAGAAAACCGGCCTGTTATCCTGTTTGTAAAAATATAATTGATATTTATAAAAAGCTTTTGCATGATTACATCTTTAAAAAGCACACACATGAGGTGTCAAGAAGAAGGGATAGAGTAGCTTTTGTCCGGAAAAGTTTTCATTGTCGGTTATGATATGGTCTCTCCCCTGGGCATCGGGCTCGATGACCAGTGGAGGCTCGCCCTGCAGGCCCGCTCAGGCATTGCACCTCTGACGCGTTTCCCTTTAGCCGATGATTTCCCCGTGCGGGTGGCGGGGCAGGTGGACGAAATTGACATCGGTCCCTATCCATTTTTACAACCGCGTGAAATGGCGCACTGGAGCTCGCCTATTTTCAAATACGCACTTTTGGTAGTTCACCGGGCGCTCGAACGAAGCGGCGTGAAGATAACGCCTGAGATCGCACCGCGTGTCGCGACCACCTTCAGCTCGGCTGTCGGCGGTCAGGACGCAGTCCTGAAGGCGGACCGCCAGATGATCGCTCACAATAAAATGCCTCATCCCTTTGCCAATCCCAATTCCTGCATCAACATGGTCGGCGGCAAGGTCTCCATCCTCACCGGCGCCACGGGCCCGATCTGCGCCACGATCACAGCCTGCGCGACCGGGGTGACATCAATGATCATAGGTGAAATGATGATCAGGCAAAACCTGGCGGATGTTGTTATTGCCGGTGCGGTTGATTTCCCGCTGGTGGAGCCCATTGTGGCCGGTTTCGCGACGATGAACGGCGCGTACCGCCCCAAAGAGGGACATCCGCCCGAGGAGCCGCACAAAACCAGCAGGCCCTTTTCCATCAACCGCCGGGGATTTGTTGTTTCCGAAGGTGCGGCCTGCATAATCCTCGCGTCGGAAGATTTTGTTCGTGCTCACGGACTCGGGGCGAAAATCATGCTGGCCGGCAGCGCCATGACATCCGATGCGAGCCATTTCGTGGCGCCGAACCTTCCCACCGTCCAGAAGTGCATTGAGTTGAGTATCGCAAGTGCCGGTCTGGGGCCGCAGGACATCGATGCAATCAATGCTCATGCGACTTCGACGAAAATCGGCGATAAAGTGGAGGCGGACGCGCTCGCGAATGTTTTCGGCAAGAAGATTCCGCCGGTATCGGCCAACAAGTCCCAGTTCGGACATGCTATGGGGGCTTCATCCGCCATCGAAACGATTCTGGCCATGGAGGGCATGCTCTCCGACACCGTTTTGCCGACGATCAATTATGATCCGGACCCGGCCATTGTTCTGGACTGTGTTTGCGAAGGGGCCAGGACGCTTCGCCAGGAGCATGTGCTCAAAAACTCCTTCGGCTTCGGCGGTTGTAATTCATGTGTTGTTTTGAAAAGGACAGGTTGAAGGATAAAGGCCGAAGGCTAAAGGCTGTGGGCTATGAACCATGGGGCATCGGCCGCGGCCTGTAAGATAAAAGGACAGTGAATGAAGGCACCACTGAATCGCAAAGTGTTTGTTGTAGGCTATGCGGCGGCCACGCCGCTCGGGGCGACCTTCGCCAAAACCTGGCAGCGGGCCGTGAAAGGCGAGGCGGGATTTCGCAAGGTGACCCGTTGCAAGGTGGAGTCCGCCTGCGATATCGTAGGTGAAATACCGGACTGGTTCCCGCTGGAGCTGGATTTTACCGACGCGAAGGAAGTTTACAACTGGAACGCATCTTTTGTGATACTCACGATGGCTGTGTGTAAAGATGCGCTTGCCGACGCGGGGCTGGTCATGGACGATGCCATAGCACCCAGAACCGCCTGCCTTGTCGGCTCCGCCCTCAACGGTTCCGATGCCTATCGCATCGCCGTACATGATCTGGAGCACCGGGGGCCGCTCAGGGTCAGCCCCTATCTGCTGCCGAATCTGTGCGCCAATCTGCCCTCGGGGAAAGCCGGAATGCTTTTGGGGTTTACCGGCCCGATCTTTTCTCCGCAGGGTGCGTGCGCCTCCGGAAACCACGCAATCGGTATCGGGGCGCGGATGATCCGCGACGGCGATTGTGATTTTGTTCTGGCCGGCGGGGCGGACGCTCCGATTCTGCCCGAGCTTATCCACGGCTTTGCCAATATGAATGCCACCATCAAAGTGCATGCCAATGACCGCGCCTGGGCTGATCACGCGCAGGCATCACGTCCCTTCAGCATCGACCGCAGGGGTTTTGTCCTCTCCGAAGGGGCGGGTGTTGTGGTGCTGGCGGCTGAGGAAGTCATCCGGGCGCACGGCCTCGTGCCGCGGGCGGAGGTGCTGGGGGTCGGATGGACCTCGGACGCCTATCACTACACCAGCCCCAATCCGGCGACGATTGTGAGAGCGATCCAGGAGA
>CAYWRV010000008.1:0-24899 GCA_964460865.1 uncultured Smithella sp.
ACTTTGTGCTCAGGCCCCTTTCGGCAAAACTGCTCGCGCCGGTAAGTCCCGAACGGGAGGGGAAAATCGATCGCGAGCTCCTGGCTGGAATATCCGGTCGGGGCCGCAAGGAGCAGATGCGCCTGGCCGATCAATTCGGTATTACCGGCTACCCGCCGCCCGCCGGCGGCTGCCTTTTGACCGACCCCATCTTTACCAGGCGTTTAAAAGAAATGACCGCAAATGAGACTCTGAGCCAACCGCGGCAATACGAGCTTTTAAAATACGGCCGGCATTTCCGTGCCCCGGACGGGACGAAAATAATCGTGGGACGAAACGCAGCGGACAATGACGCCCTGCGAAAACTTGCCGACGCGGATGACCTGACCTGCATCATGTCGGGACGTCCCGGGCCTTTTGTGCTCGCCCGTAACGGAAATGAAGTGACCATGGCGCTTGCGGCCTCCCTTTGCGCCCGCTATGCCAACGTGCCTGAAAATACTCAAGCCGAGGTTGTGTGCATAAGCGGGGGAGTTTCAAGGACGATCCGCGTAAAGCCGCTCGCCAGGGATATATGCGCACAAATGATCATTTGATTTTTCCTGTCCCGTGCGCGTCATGCTGCGGGCGCAGAAGATCAAAAACGGTTTTCACCGGGTTGAATACAGTCAGTGGAAGCTCCACAAACACACTGTTCCAGTAAGCCATGGAGCCGTTCCACAGGCCGGGAAGCTCCTGTGCCAGCAGCTTTTCCCCCTTTTCCATTTTGGCGGAAATCAAATACGCGTCGCGATCGACATACTTATCGAGGTCGAATTTGTTTCCACGAAAATCTCTGGTGCAGCAGACCATGTCAACCGGGTTGAAAAATTGCGATCCCGACCAGATAGACTGCTGCCCCTTGTCGCCGGGGCGCACATGCGCTGATTCCACAATTTGGACCGAGTGGGACCCGTCTTTTTGCAAAACCCAGAAAGGGCCGCCGCCCGGCTCTCCTTCATTTCGGACCATGCCGCACACGCGCAAAGGCCGGTTGAGAAGCGAAAACAGTTTTTTTCTCCGGCGTGAAGGAGTCCAGTCAGAAAAATCGGGCGGGAGAGATCCGTTTAGTTCTTTGCACAAAAACGCGGCATACTCTCTTATTTTCTCCTCGGTCGTGCCGCCACGGTCAAGCTCGTCCAGTATGGCAAAGACCCGGCGCTGCATTTCCATGGCCACGCCGCCCAGCAACTTTTTATAGGGCAGGATTTTTTCCAAAAGCCGGCGCGGGACGACATTGTCGATATTTTTCAAAAAGATGAAATTCGCGTCCAGCGCACCGAGATTCTGCAAAAGTGCGCCATGCCCTCCCGGCCTGAATACAAGCCTCCCCTCTTCATCGCGAAACGGGCTTAAGTCCTCATTGACGGCGATGATATTCGTGGAAGGTGACTGAACCGACAGCTCCACTTTTAAACGGACGTCGAATTCCTTCTCGAGAGCTTGCTTTATGCGGCGAAGTTCTGCGCGGATCGCCCGCTGGTGCTCCACGGAAACGGTCAGATGGAGACGAGTACGACCTGCTCTGTCACGCAGGCAGGAGGCCGCCTCGACCAGATGCTCCTCCAGCGCCGTGGCTGTGGCGCCCTCCCGGTAGGCATGAAAATGAATGAGCGCCTTGGGGAGCCATCCGTAGTTCAAGCCCTCGCCGGTCAAAATATATGAAAGCAATGCGGCAGTTTTTTTTTCTTTGATATATCGTCGCGCTTTTTCACTGTCATGAAGAAGCGGAGCAAACGGCATTTTCTTCAAGTCCCGGTAGAATTTCTTTTCCCATTCAGTACCTGAAAATCCTCCCTCCCGGGATGCCTCAAACCAGTCGGCAAACATGCGGCTTGCCGCACCCGAGGCGGGAACGAATTTGACCATTTTACGGCGGGGGGAGAGCTCGTCAAAAAGCTCTATGAAACGCTTTCGCAAAGCAGGGCTGACCGGCATGATGCCGTCGCCCACCGTACAGGCTCTTACCAGATCAAGGCTTTGCGGGCCCCGGCGATAAACACCGAGCTGCCGCTCTACGTCGCGACGGGTCAGGCCCTGCGATTTTATCTGTTCGGTATCTTTTTGTGACAAGTCGCTGTTTTTCATATCTTCTATCCGACGGTTATTAACTCGTCGCGGGTATATGCCGCCCGTCATTCTTTCTGTAGAAGTTATTTAACGAATGTGCCGTAAATACCGACCGCCATGATCACAGCGATCAAAACAGGCACGGGATAGCGGATCAACCATATCCACAGCCTGGCTATTTTTGATGTGGTGCGGCCGGTGCCGACTTCACGCGCAGCCTGCGCGCTCTTCCAGACATAGCCCGTAAAGACGGCGGTCAAAAGAGCTCCCACAGGCAGGAAAATACTGTTGGATACCCAATCGTAGGTATCGAGCAGGTCCGTACCCAGTCCGGGAAAGGTGAAATCCTTGAGCAGGCTGTAACCCAGCGAGGCGGGAATGCCGACAATGAAAACGGCAATGCCCACGCAAGCGGCGGCACGGCGCCGTGACCAGCCTTTTTCGTCGATCAGCCACGCGGTTACGACTTCCAGAAGCGAGATGGCGGAAGTCAGGGCGGCAATGGTGAGCAGAAAGAAAAACAGAACTCCGAAAAAACCTCCCAGCGGCATCTGGGCGAAAACAGCCGGCAAGGTGATGAAGGCAAGTCCCGGACCGGCGCCCGGCTCAAAGCCCAGGGCAAAAATAGCGGGAAACAGGGCAAAACCGGCAAGCAAAGCCACGCCCGTGTCCAGACCGGCCACCCAGGCCGCACTGCCGGTTATTTCGTCTTTTTTCTGCAGATAACTCCCGTAAGTGAGAATCGCCCCCATACCGATGCTCAATGAAAAAAACGCCTGTGACAGTGCGGCCAGGATCGTCCGCCCCGTGACTTTGCCGAAATCGGGCTTCAGATAATAAGCAAGGCCTTCGCCCGCGCCCGGGAGCGTTATCGACCGGGCAATCAGAATCAGAAGCAGGACAAACAAAACCGGCATGAGGATCGTCGACCAGCGCTGTATGCCTTTGACGACGCCGGCCGCGATGATGCCTATAGTCAATGCCATGAAAAGGCCCTGCCAGGCGATTGGCTCGCCTACGCTGCTTATGTGCTCCTTAAATGCCAGAGCATGGTCCATACCGGGTGAAACCACGGCAATGACTACCTTGTAGATGTAGGCAAGCGACCACCCGGCCACGACAGCATAGTAGGATAAAATAAAAAAGCCGGTGAACACGGCGAGCACGCCGGTCAGCCACCAGGGACTATGGGGTGCGAGCGCTTTGAAGACACCCACCGGATCACGCTGCGCTTTTCGTCCCAGAGCCATCTCATTTATCAAAAGCGGGTAGCCCAAAAGCAGCACGGCAACAAGATAGATGAGGATGAAGGCCGCTCCTCCGTGCTCGCCTGTCATATAGGGGAAACGCCAGATATTGCCAAGCCCGATGGCTGATCCGGCAGCCGCAAGAATAAAGCCTGTACGGCTTCGCCAATGTTCACGATTGTTTCCTGGATTGTCCATTGTATCCTCCGCTTTTGCGGCCCGGGCGATGACCTGAATTTGCCGGCGCAGACTATAGAAAGTTCAACCTGTAGTGTCAAGGCAAAACAGGTCCCGGGTACTCATCGGCCAAAACATCTGCTTTTTCACCCGCACATGTGTTTCGGGAAGATTAGCACCGGTTTGACGATAAGTAGTGAGGCTTGGTGTTTGAAAAACAGGGAGGCGGTTTTTTACCGGTGGCCCGGTCTCGTTCATCCGGGTAAATTGATATGTGATTTTCCGGCCGTAGATAAATGTTCAGCGCCTGAGTTCATCGCGGATAGCGATGCCGATATCTTTCACCATGTAGGGTTTTCTGATGTAGGGCCCCGCCCCCAGTCTCTGGGCCTCACGGACGCGCTGGGTCTCCGCATATCCGGAGACTATGATGGCCTTCTGACGCGGGTTGATTTTGAGCACTCTCCGGTAGGTTTCCAGCCCGTCGATGCCCGGCGTCATGATCATATCCAGTACAAGAATGTCCGCCTTGTTTCCTTTTAAATACTCCACCGCTTCTTCGCCGCCGGAAACCGCGTGCACCTTATATCCCAATCTGGTCAGAATGGCGGAAGCCACGCTTCTCTGTTCCTCAACATCATCAATGATCAGCACTGATTCGCCGTTGCCTGCGTATTCTTCCTTGGCGTCTTTTTCCTGCAAGTCATTTTTTTCATCACGAGTCACCGGGAAATAAAGGGTGAATACAGACCCTTCCTGCTCGTGGCTGGTCACGTCAATATATCCGCCGTGATCCTTTACTGTGCCCCACACAATGGCCAGCCCCAGGCCGGTGCCGCTTCTTCCCATCGTCTTGCTCGTGTAGAACGGTTCAAATATTTTATCCTGGATTTCTTTCGGAATTCCCTTACCCGTGTCGGATACCGTTAAAACGGCATAGTCCCCTTCCTGGATGTCGTCATAGGCGCCCACCGGCGTGTCCAGGTAGCGGTTCCTGGTCTGTATGGTAACCTCTCCCGCACCCGCAATTGCCTCGGCCGCATTGGTGACCAGATTGATCAGAGTTTTTTCCAGATGAATCACGGAACCCCTGATATTGAGAAGCGCCGGATCGCAGCTCACGTTGAAGATCACCTGCGGATGACTTTCTTTTAATTTATCCCATATGGCTGTCTTGAGCAGAGAGGAAAGGACGCTGTTGAGATTGATCACCTCGGATATCGTGACGCCTCTTCTGGCCAGCGTCAGAAGGTCCTGCACGATTGCCGCCATCCTGCGGGTGGATTGTATCATTTTTTCGACATTGCCTCTTGCCCGGCTTCCTGCGGGAATTTCCATCATCAGCAATTCCTGATAACCGGTAAGAGCGCCCAGGACGTTATTGAGATCATGGGCGACACCGCCTGCCATTCTTCCGAGCACTTCCATTTTCTCCGCGCGGCTCAGGCGCTCCTGGAGGTTTTGTTTTTCTTTTTCCGCGGTTTTTTGATCAGTGATGTCCGTGTAGAGAATCTGAAACTGCCTCTGGCCGTTCCACAGTATTTCCTTGCGAAAAGCCTGCAGGTGACGGATCTGTCCGTCCTTGCGGTATATGCTGATCTCGTATTCCGGAGGAACGTATTGGCCCGCCTGCCTTTTTTTACGTCTGTCGAGAAACTCAAGATAACTTTCCGGTGTGTAGCGCTTCCTGACGGACATGCTGCGCAACTCATCGACACTGTCGTATCCGTAGATATCCAAAAGAGTCTGGTTGGCGTAAATTGTGTCCCCGGTGACAGAAACGATGCGTGCCCCGAGCGGTGAGTCGTCCAGCGAACGGCGGAAGTTTTCCTCACTCAGCTTCAGCGCTTCTTCCGCTTTTTTACGGGCGGTAATATCGATCGCCACGCCCGCGGAGCCGACAGGTTTACCGTAAGCGTCGCGGCGAACCAGGGCAGAAATTTCAAAAATGACGATACCGCCGTCTTTTTTGATAAATTGCGTTTCGATGCCCTGCCGGGGCACGCCGGTTGTAAAGACCCGGTGGAAGTCGCGGTATAGCTGATCGGCCGATTGGCTGTCCTGAAACAATCTGTGGTTTTTCCCGACCACCTCTTCCGGCTCGTAGCCGAGGCTCCGGCAAAGCGCGTTATTGGCAAAAGTGAAGTTGCCGGCCATATCACCTTCGTAATAAGCCTCCTGCAATCCTTTGATGATCCCGCGGTATCTCTTCTCGCTTGCGATGAGCTCTTCTTCCATTTTTTTTCGGTCGGTGATGTCACGTGAACTGAGTATCGCGGCGGTCATCCGGCCCGTCCTGTCACGCATGGCGTCTCCCACCGTCTCCAGCCAGACGTAGTGGCCATTGGCATGCCTGACACGGTACTGTGCAAGGGCCGCCAGGCCGGCAGCGACCCCGTCTAAAAAAAGTTTTTTGCACCGCTCCACATCATCTGGGTGCATGATCTCAAAAGCGGATCTGTTGAGCCGGTCTTCGGGTTTGTAGCCGAGTTTTTTAAAGTGCGACGGGCTCAGGTATAAATTGATTCCCTGCAGATCCGTCACTCTGATCATATCAGACATGTTATCGGTAATCAGCTGCAGGAGCTCTTCGTTTTTACGCAGCGATTCCACCGCCTGCCTGCGGCTGGAGCTGTCGGTGAAAAATCCCACATTGTACTTCTCGCCGCCGATGACGAGGTCCGCCTTGCGGATGTCATTATAAAATATGCTGCCGTCTTTGCGCCGGCAGGGTATGTCATAAACCCTGTCCATTACACCGGAAGCCATGGCCTGAAAATCTTCCTGCACACGCAGCATCATCTCTTCGGGATGAAGATCTTCCAGCCGCAGATTGTGAAACTCGTCCTCATCATATCCGAACATGGCGCAGGCGGCCGGATTCACATAAGTGACGTACCGCGTTACGGTATCGATGATCAAAATACCTTCCGGGATGACGGAAAAAAGCGTTTTATAAGCGGACTCTGAACCGTTGGCCTCACTTTCGGCCTTGTTCAAAGCGGCGCTGCCTGGCTTCGCTGCCGTCTCCGGATCAAATCTGTCTTCCATTAGTCAGGCCTCTTCGCTGACGTCTGCACACAAATCATTATGTTTAGTATGTCGAGCAAACTATAGGATTTGTTTCGTAATGTCAAAATAAAAATCAAAATCATGGCTGCAGGCGCCAATTTGTTTCGACCGGCGTGTGCCGGTGAGGTAATCATGGGCCGGGTCATCTCCAGCTCCACGAAACACCGGCACTGTCCGGTGCCTGCTTCAGGTAACCGCGGGCGGTAAAATCGCGGACGGTATTTTCGATAAGGCGCGGGTCTGCGGAAATTTGCATCTTCATTCTGTCGGCGAGGACCCTCACTGCCGTGTCCGGCCCTCCGTTTAATTCATGCGTGGCGATAAAACCATTCTTCTCGATCAGGTCCCGTTTCAAAATGGCATAAGTAATATGCATCCTGTAATGCCCTTCGACGCGCAGGTCGTCATAGGGCGTATTTCTGCCGGTTTTATAATTATCAATCACTTTCTGCCAATGACCGTTCATTTCATTTTCGAAAACAGCCACAAATTTCCTGATATCATCCGGGCTTACTCCGGAGGTGCGTACGATAGCGTCATTGGCGTCGTATTTCGACCAGTCGCGGGTAAGTATCTCCAGATCGTAGCGGTTGATTTTTTCACACAGGGTCGTGCCGGGAAAAGGGGCCAGATAATGATAACCGAACATGATACCCAGGGATTCGGCAAATTCCGCCGTCTGCCTGAGTGTCTCGTGCGTTTCGCCGGGCAGACCGACCATAAAAGAGGCGTGCGGCAGCATGCCGGATTTTTTACACATCTCAACCGCGTTCCTGGCCTGATCCAGAGTGATGCCCTTGCGCACTCTTTTGAGCATTTCCGGCGAGCCGGATTCCACACCGAAACTGATGCTGTCGCAGCCGGCCTCGGCCATCACATCAAACATTTCCTGGGTGACGGTATCCACACGGGCAAAAGCGCTCCAACCCGGTTTTAAATCTCTTTGCTTCATCAGGTTGCAGATCTCCTTCACCCGCCCGGTATCCGAGGCAAACAGATCGTCGGCAATATTGATACGGTCAAAACCCAGCTCCATGATCTCGCCGATTTCATCAACCACCAGTGAGGGAGTCCTCCGCCGCACTTTTGCCCCGACCATTTTCCGGCCCAGACAAAAAATACAGCCGTGCGGACAGCCGCGTCCGGTAATCATGCTCACCGGATAACCCAGCGCCAGATAACGGGAAACAGGCAGGAGATGACGCGAAGGCACGGGAATGCGGTCAACATCCGCGATGAATTCCCGTCTGCCGTTATTGATAATGCCTTCATCAGCCCGGAAGGCGATGCCGCGAATCTCACTCCATCTGTCCGGCCGGCGGATGAGCGGAGCAAATTCCAAAATGGTATGATCCGCCTCGCCGATAAAAACCACATCGATTTCGGGAAAGGAGCGCAGGGTCTCCTCTGCCGTAAAAGAGACATGCGGGCCGCCCATCATCGTAACTACGTCCGGATCGATACTTTTTACATCTTTAAGGATTCGCTGCGCATCGTAAAAGTTCATCGTAACGGAGCCCGCACCTACTGCATCGGGCTGGAACCGGGCCAGCTGTGCGGCAAGCTTCTCTTTGGAATATTCCGAAATGATATAATCGAAAATGCTGACTTCACAGCCGCAAGCCTCAAAGGCGGCGGCAACATACGAAATGCCCAGGGGCGGCGAAGGAAATTCTTCCAGCGGATAGGGAGCGGCAATAATTGCAACACGCATGGCTAATCACCCTTCCGCGGGATAAGGATCGAACGGATCCAGCCCAGCAGTGAATTTTTTTCACGCATGATTCTTTCCACCGTGTCGTAATACTCGTTCATTTTGAGAGGATCGGACATCCATTGCGAGCGGGAACGGATCGGCCGGTCCGGATCAAGATATCTGATGACCGCCGCCGGATTGCCCACCGCCACGGCATTGGCGGGAATATCCTTCACCACTACCGAACCTGCCCCGATAACTGCGTTTTCACCGATTCGGACGCCTTTGCAAATAATGGCGCTGTCGCCTATCCAGACGTTGGCACCGATGACGACTTCCCGTGTGGAGCCAACCGGGGCGCTGCGGTCGTAAAGATCATGCCAGTCCGCATCGCTGACAAAAGCATTCTGCGCCAGCATGCAGTCATCGCCGATAATTACGGCCGTCGCGGCCTGGATTCTGGTACCCGGACAAACGAGGCAATGCCTGCCGATTTCGATTCTTCCGGATTTATCCCCGGCTACCCAGGAAGTGAGTCGGATGCGCTTGTCCATGGTGGCAATCAGTGTTGTATAGTCCCCTATTGATACCGGCCCTCCGTAGATCTCCACGCCCCAGGGCTTCATGAAAACCAGATTCTCGCCGAAGTACTCGCATTGCGGAGCAAGGAAATGGTTGGCATACCATCTTTCAAACTTGTGGCTGAGCCTCTTCAGATAGTAGGGACGATGATCCTTGAGCAAAGTTCTTCTCTTTTCAAAACGGGTTGTGCGGCCGTGTGCAGGCCTTAGCCGATGAAGAGCGGATGCATCTTAAGGCCGTCGCCGGTCGCCGCTCCAGAAGCTGTGTTTGAACAAATCCGCCGCGGGCGTAATGCAGTTCAGCGCATCACGCGCCAGCAGGACGGCCGCCGCCGTCCAGCCGGTTTTTTCCTCCGGCCAGATGACGCTGTCGGGAAATGTAACTCCCATCCAGTACGAGCCGTCGGCATAATGTTTGTCGTCAAGCCAGCTAAGTATTGTTTTGGCGCGGGTATTATCATCGATGGCCGCCAGTGCCAGGATCAATTCCGAGGTTTCAGCCATTGTGACCCACGGGCGGTCGCTCACACAGCGTACGCCCCAGTCGGGCACGACAAACTTATCCCAGAGATGGTCGATACGCTGCCTTGCCGCCTCATCGGTGACGGCGCCGCACAAAACGGGGTAGTACCAATCCATGGAAAAGCGGGATTTGATCATATTGAAAAGATCCGGACGGTCGCTTATGCACACCCCCAGCCTTTCCTTGGCCTTTTGCCAACGGGGACGCCTGTGGCCGAGTATCGGGGCAATTTCCAACGCGCATTTGAGACTCATGTAAATGGAGCTGCAGCCGGTAAGCAGGGCCATTTTATCAATCACGCCTTCTTTGTTTCTCGCCCAGTAGATCTCTCCTTCCGGCGCCTGCAGCCCCAGGGCATATTGGATAGCGCGCTCCACGGTTGTCCACATCATTTTCAAAAAATCCATATCTCCGGTAATCAGATAATGATGGTAAACACCGACGGCTGCGTAGGCGGCGAAGTTTGATTCTTTCGTGGAGTTGATAATCTTTCCGTCTTTGGTTTCCGACCACCAGCTTCCGTCGGGAAGCTGCGTGGAGGCAAGCCATTCGTAGGCGCGTTCGGCCTGCTGGTAGTATCCGGCGACACTAAGCCCCATGGCGCTTTCAATATGATCCCACGGATCGGTTTTCCCTCCCTCCGACCAGGGGATCTCTCCGTTGTCCTTTTGCAGTCCCGCGATAAAATCGGCAATCCTGTCAGTCTCCGGCGGCTTAATCGCCTCGCCTGCTGAAATGTTCAAATCCATAAGTTCAACCTTTTTTCAGATAAAATACGATACTTTTTCCGATAAGCGGATTGAGCGCCGTCTCCAGCATCCTGACTGCCCTGGGCTTGGAAAACAGGTCCCAGACAAGAAATTTATGATACATCCTGACGAAAATATTTTCTTCGTTTTTAATGCCGACCAGGCATTTGAGCCACCAGTAGGGGGCGTGCAGCGCATGCCTGTAGTTGATCTTCCATAAGCTCATGCCCTGTCTTGTCAGCATTTCCCGTAGTTGCCTTTTTTTATAGATGCGGATGTGCCCCCCCTCGTCGTTGGAATAATCTGATGAAATCATCCAGCAGACCCGCTCGGAAAAATAACGGGGAACGCTCACCACAAGGCTCCCTTTGGGCTTCAGGACACGCACCAGTTCCCTGAGGGCCTCTTCATGCGCCGGAATGTGTTCGAGTACCTCCGAGCAGATGACGCAGTCGAAATGCTCATCGGGAAACGGCAGTTCGGTGATGTCCTGGCACATCACTGCGTAATCATCACATGCTACATCCGGGGCTTCCTGCAAACCCTTGAGGGCCTTGCGGACATCTTCGGGATTGGCGTCAACTCCGACAATAGTGAGACCGGCAATTCCTGCCAGAGCGCGCAAATGCCTGCCTGTGCCGCAGCCCGCGTCGAGCACGCGAAAGCCCGGTTTGAGGCCGAGCTCATGAAAATCGACTGTAACCACTGATTGCCTCCCGATAGACGCCGGCGGCTTCGCGGGCTGCTTTTTTCCAGCTGAAAACGGAATGAACGCGCTCGAGCCCGGCTTTAGCCAATCTGTTGCGCTCCGCAGAGGAGTCGAGTAGCCGCACAATAGCATCAGCAAGCGCCTTTGCATCGGCGGGCGGCACGATCAGGCCCGCTTCGCCCACCACCTCCGGAAGCGCGCCACCCGATGTGGAAATGAGCGGCACACCGCAGGCCATCGCTTCGGCGGCGGGAATGCCGAAACCTTCATATAAAGACGGAACAACAGCCAGGGTGGATTTGGCGTAGTAGTCGGCAAACTCCTCGTTTTCAATGCGGCCCGTGAAGCGGACAATATCCCCCAGCTTCAGTTCTTTTACCAGGTTTTCAATGATCCCGTCTTTCTTGGGCTGGCCGATGACTGTAAGGGTAAGAGGCTTGTGACGGCGGACCCGGGCCACCGCCTCCAGCAGGAAGTTCAGACCTTTTAAGGGGGTGTCCGCGCTGTTGGTCACGATAAGAGAGTTCTCCGGCCTCGGGCCGTTTTGTTTGGGATAGAAAAATTCATTGTTGATGCCGTTGTGGACGACACGGAACTTATTTTCGTTTAAGGAGAACTCCTTGGCGATGTCCTTTTTCGTGAATTCGGAAACGGTGATGATATGAGAGAACTGCCTGGCCACTTTAAGTTGCATCCTGATGAATGTGTACCAGCGATGGACGCGGAATTTCTGGCGCAGCGTGCGCGCCACCTTGTAGTCTTCCTGGCGATCCACCGTGATCGGATGATGAATTGTGACAATCGTCGGCATGACTTTGCGCGCCAGTCTGCCGATGCCGTAGGAAAGGCATTGATTGTCGTGAACGATATCGTATTCATTTTTATGTTTTTTCAGATAATTGTAAACCCTTTCCCCGAAGGTGAAGGGCTCAGGGAAGCTGCCTGTACACACGTTCAAAAACTCGTACAGATTGATCGGATTCAAAAGATCGCTTACTTTTTCCGGACGGAAGAGATGTTCGGGGTGGTACAAATCGAGGCTGGGCATTTTAATCAGGCGGACATTGTCATCCAGGTGCGGATAAGGGGGGCCTGAGATGACATCAACGCGGTGTCCCTCATCTGCAAGCGCCTTGCTCAAATGCTTGATATAAACACCCTGCCCTCCGCAGGTCGGATTACCCCGGTAAGTCAGCAGGCAGATATTCAAAGGTCTTGAAGCTGAATCAGCCATTACATTCCGGCTTTCTGCACCAATTTTCTGGAATTTTCAAACATGGCGGCAATTTCCATCTCCGACAAACCCGCTCCGCGCGCAATTTTGCGGGCCATCTGAGCGCCGACGTAGTCGGCCGGAGCGTGGGCATCATTGTTGAGGACCAGCTGTGCATCGTACTTTGTTGCCATCCGGGCCACATGGCCGTTGGTGAGGCTATGGCCCCGGCGGGTAGTTATTTCTAGATAAACACCGTTTTGAGCCGCAAGCCGGGCTTCTTCTTCGGTGACGAGACCCGGATGGGCGAGAATATCGACACGCGCCTCAATAGCGGCCAGATTCGTACCGGCAGGCACAGGCTCCGTGATTGTTTCTCCGTGGACGATGATGATTTTCGCCCCCATCGCTTGGGCCTCTGCGGCCAGCGGCGCGATATCTGAAGGGTCAACGTGGGTGAGCTCCAGCCCCGGCAGGACCCGAATCCTGCCCCTGCCTGTAATGGCCGCGCAAGCCTTGATAATCCGCGGCAAAATGAAATCGAGATTGGAACAGTCTGAGTGATCCGTAATAGCTATTGTCTTATAGCCTGCAGCCCAGGCACGCTGCGCGGACTCGGAGGGGATCAGCGCTCCGTCGCTGAAAAGTGAGTGTGTATGCAGATCGATCATTTAAAACCCGTTTCCGGCTTTACAAGTCTTTACCGGGACTTTTCAATCTGCAGTCTTGTAGCAAATTTATAACCGGCAGTCAATGAAGAAGGCAGGGGCCATGTACGGCGGAAGACGGGGGGTTCTTTACCCGGCCGGTTCCGTGCGGGATGAACTTCGGGATGTCCTTAAATCCGTACCCGAGTCCTCCAGCCATTTTTTAATACGGTTGGCATCTCCGATGCGGGTCAGTTTTCCCTGAGAATCGAGCAGGACGATAAACAAAGAGCGCTCTGCAAGGCGGACCTGCATCACCAGGCAACGGCCGGACTCGTCGATATAGCCTGTTTTGGAAAGGCCTATTTCCCAGTCCGGATTTGAAAGCAGTCTGTTGGTGTTGCGAAATTCCAAAACGCGCGCCCCCGAATCAATCACCGCTTCGCGACAGGTGGAAAATTCCCTTATTAAAGGGTAGCTGTAAGCTGCTCCCACCAGACGCGCAAGATCCCGCGCGGATGAGACATTGCCGCTGAACAAACCGGTCGTATCCACAAAGCGCGTCTTAAAAAGCCCCAGCGATCTGGCCTTGTCATTCATCGCTGCCACACAGGCCGCTACACCGCCCGGATAAACACGTCCCAGCGCATGGGCGCTGCGGTTGTCGGAGGCCATCAGTGAAATTAAAAGAAGATCGCCGCGCGTGAGCTGCGCCCCCACCGGCAGGCGGGAATAGCTGTGGCGGAAAGTGTCGATATCAGTCGCTTCGATTGTGATGAGTTCATTCAAATCGCTTCCTGAATCCAAAACGACCATGGCGGTCATCAACTTGGTTATCGAGGCGATGGGAACGACGGCATGCGCTTTTTTCTGCAAAAGGAGTTCCCCCGTGCGCTGATCCTCAACCAGCGCCGCGGCGGAGCGGATAACCACTCCCCCGGGAACACTGCCGTTATGAATGTTATTCTTCGCCTTGTGGACAGATGATTTTGCCGGCTGCCGCGCCGGCGCATTGACAGGCAGGAAAACGAGCATCGCCAGGCAAATCAAGATGCTCAATGCGGACCGATTGATCTTTGGAAGCATGATAATCCCGTATGTTTTTATATGACGATTTAAGCCGGCAGGCTCAAAATCATTGTCAGTTAGTTTTAATCAGTGATTCGCCGGCATCATTGACTGCAGACGGTGCCGGGCGGACTTCTTTTTACATACGGGTTGCTATTAAACAGTATCCGGCGCCTCTTGTCAACAAAATGATGATTTTTTTCACACCCGTCACAACGCCCGGCAAAACTAATCTACTTCATTAATTCATTTTCCGCCAGCACGCTGCTCAAATAATTTGCTTCGTGTGGACTATATTTGCATTGACAATAGTACCGGGTAATAATATCCATCATGGCATCAACTAAAAGAGTAAATATTTCATTTGAAGGAGTATTGATATGAGTAAAAGACTGGAGAACAAAGTGGCGGTGATAACGGGCGGAACCAGCGGCATCGGGGCGGCGACCGCCGAGCTGTTTGTCGCCGAAGGAGCCAAGGTCATCATTGCCGGTCGTTCAGTACAAAAGGGTGAGGAGCTGGCCAAGCGCCTCGGCTCAAACGCCCTGTATCAGCCGGCGGATGTCATGCGGGAGGATGACATAAAAGCACTCATCGATCTGGCCGTATCCCGCTACGGCGCGCTGGACTGCCTGTTCAATAACGCAGGCGGCCCTGACCGGGGCACATTGGAAACAGTGACGCCGGAGGACTTCAACTACAGCATGAACCTGCTTTTAGGCAGTGTCGTCTTCGGTATGAAACATGCCGCACCCGTCATGAAGGCCAAAGGCTCCGGCTGCATCATCAACAACTCCAGTGTGGCGGCGATCCGTATGAATCAGGGCGGGTACCTCTACACTGCCGCCAAAGCCGCGGTAACCCATATCACACGTGTGGCCGGAACACAGCTGGGCCCCTTCGGCATCCGTGTCAACAGCATCTCGCCAGGCGCAATTGCAACACCTATTTTCTGGGGAGGTTCGGAGGTTGCCAACACTTTGTCTGAGGAAAGCAATGCGCGGAAAATGGAAAAGCTGAAAGCGAGTCTTGCCAAAGCCACCCCCCTGCCCCGCGCCGGCCTTGATAAAGATATTGCCTATGCGGCGCTTTACCTGGCCTCGGATGAAGGCAGTTTTGTCAACTGCCACGATCTGGTGGTGGACGGAGGCAGGACTTCACTGTTTCGTGAAGGCGCTTAGTTTTGTCAGCAAAAAATATTGGCACCAAAAAAAGCCGTCCACCCGGGTGGACGGCTTTTTTGCTTAATGAGCCCTTTATTTCACCGCGTCCTTCAATCCTTTGCCCGCCTTGAAAACAGGCACTTTTCTGGCGGCGATTTTAATCGCCTCGCCCGTCTGCGGATTTCTTCCCTTACGGGCCTTTCTCTTGGTCACGGAAAAAGTGCCGAACCCTACAAGTGTGACGCTATCGCCCTTTTTGAGCGCCTTCTGGATAGCCGCAAAAACAGCACCGACTGCCGCATCTGCTTCCTTTTTCGTGTTTGTTACTTTGGCAACCTCATCGACCAACTGTGCTCTGTTCATTGGACACCTCTTTAATAATATTTTTTTGGGAAACGGATGACGGATGCTATACTTTCCCCCAAAATAAATCCATCTTTTTTTAAACTATTCCGGCAAAAATGAAGCCGTGACTCCCTGTATGGCAGGGACAAAACAAACCACGGCGCGACAATGATTATTACCGCGCCTGGATCTTGCTGTTATTGACAAACAAAGCAGCCGTTATCTTTTTACAAACAATACAGCAAAGGAGGTGTGGATCATGAAAAAACTCTTTGGAGCCGTCATCATTTTGGCTTTGGCCTTTTCTTATGCCTGTGCGCCCCGCTGGCCGATGCATCACTGGGACGGACCGGATATGATGGGTTATGGTTTTGGCTATGGAGGGATGTTTATGTGGCTGATATTTCTTGTCGTTTTGGCAGTAGCGATCTATTTCATTGTTGTGGTCGCAAAAAATAAAAACCTGGGCGGGCACGCCCCCGAGACTCCTTTGGAGATTCTGAAAAAAAGATACGCCAAGGGAGAAATCACCAGGGAGGAGTTCGACCGGATAAAAAACGATCTGTCTTAAGTGACATTACTATAAATTTATCCTTGTCACATTTCGTGGCCGCCGGTCGGCTTTTTCGGGCTCCCTGACGTTATCATGTAAGTGTGACTGTTTGGCCCTGTTCCTGAAGGGTGAACGGTCTTATGCAGATACAAGAAGATGTAGCTGCCAAAAGACAGACGCTTAACTCAAATTTTAAGTTTCCTGGCGGTGGTTACTTTTTCGCTTAATTCGTGGATCGCTTCCGGAGCTCCTCGTCACGCAGTATTTTTCGAAGAATTTTGCCAACAGCAGATTTGGGCAACTCTGCTCGAAATTCAATCTCTTTAGGAACCTTGTAAGGTGCCAGTCTCTCTTTGCAAAACAAGATAATTTCCTCTGCCGTGATTGTTTCTCCTCGTTTCGGCACAATAAAAGCTTTTACTGTCTCCCCCCGGTATGGATCCTCAATACCCAGCGTTATGGCTTCTTCAATCTTGGGATGGCGGGACAAAACCTCGTCAATTTCCCGTGGATAGATGTTAAAACCACCTGCGATAATCATATCTTTTTTACGGTCCACAATGAACAGAAAACCGTCCTCGTCCTGCACGACGACGTCGCCGGTGTGTAGCCAGCCATCTACCAGCTGTTCGGCGGTCTCCCGGGGATTGTTCCAATATTCTTTCATTACCGACGGCCCTTTTAAAAGCATCTCTCCGGGTTCACCCCTGGGAACTTCCGTCTTTCCGTCGGTCATATCGACAATGCGAATGTCGTTATCGGGAGCCGGAAGCCCGATGCTGCCGGGTTTTTTCTTGCCAAGGATGGGGTTCACAACCCCCAGGCTGGTGGATTCAGTCATGCCCCATGCTTCTGTAATAAAAACATTCATGTCCCTGAGCTTTTCAATCAGTTCGACAGGACAGGGAGCGGCGCCGGTATTAATCACATGGATTCTCCTGCCCAGGTCCACCTCATGAATACGTGGATTATTGACAAGGGCTGTCAACATGGTCGGCACTGCTGGGAAATAGGTAACTTCGCCGATCTTTTCCAAAAGATCGAATATCTCATCCACGCGAAAGCGGGGCACAAGTACCTGCGTTACGCAATTAAATAGTGACCAGTTGGCAATAAGATTTCCGTAAACGTGATAAAGGGGGATAGCGATCAAAGATCTTCGTTTTTCCGGTGGTATGAACTGCATGATGGGGAACATTCGCGGAGATGTCTGCATGACTGATGCGATCATATTAGCATGTGTCAAAACGGCACCCTTGGGGACGCCCGTGGTACCACCGGTGAACTGGATAATGGCAGGCTCGTCCGTATCGACATTAATCCGCGGTCTGCGCGTGTCGGAACAACCGGCCAGGAGTTTTGAAAATTTAAGAAAGCCTTCCGGTGTCGCGAGGTCCGCTCCTCTTGATACTTCATCAGGTTTATAGTCTACAGGGTCCGTCAAAACAACCCTCTCCACAGGCACTGCCTTGCGTAACTCCCTGATTGATCCGGCTGCATCATGTAAGGTAAACAGCGTAGAGAGGCCGGTTGTCTGTGTGATCAGAATAAGTTCTTCCCTGGAGTAATTCGGGTTCATGTTTACAATGATCGCTCCAAGCATGAGCGAAGCGTAATAGGCAATCAGATAGGGCGGACAATTGGGAAGATGAATACCCACTCTTTCGCCTTTTTTTATTCCCAGCTCCGAAAGAGCATTGGCCAGACGCATCACCAACATACGAAAATCGTAGAATGATATTTCGTCACCTTCAAAATAGATCGCTGCCTTGTCCGGCAGTGCATTGGCCGGAATCTGCAGTAACTCCGGTATGGAGATATGGGGGTAACGAATGGTGGCCGGAACATTATAATCATAAAATCTATGCCAGAATCTTTCAAACATTTGACGGTCCTCTTTTGTGAATGCGGGACTTAACTCGCGATAAGGGAAAAAACGATTTGTTTTGAATAACATCACCTAAATGCCCAGGTAGGCCTGTCTAACTTTGGGATCCTGAAGCATATCCCTGCTCCTGCCGAAAACTGCCACTTTGCCCGATTCCAGCACATATACGCGGTCCGAAACCTGCAAGGCCTTGGCGGCATTCTGTTCGACAACGATGATCGTAATACCGCGCTGGTTGATCTCTGTAATGGATTTAAAGAGACTGTCCACAATTTTCGGTGCCAGCCCCATGGAAGTCTCGTCCAAAAGCAATAGTTTGGGCTCTGCCATGAGCGCTCTTCCCAGAGCAAGCATTTGTTGCTCTCCTCCGCTTAAAGTACCCGCCATTTGCTCCTTGCGTTCACGAAGTATGGGGAACATTTCATAGACTTGGGAAAAGAGAGTTTCTATTTTTGATCTGTTCCTTCTGAAAACATAGGCTCCAACCATAAGGTTTTTATATACGGATAGTTGGGGGAAGAGTCTCCTTCCTTCCGGGCACTGCGTAATGCCAAGCTCTACGATTTCGTTCGGCCGCAGATTGTGAACATTTTTCCCCATGAATTGAATGCTCCCTGATTTAGGACGCACCAGTCCTGAAATAGCTCTCAGAAGAGTACTTTTACCGGAGCCGTTGGCTCCGAGTATTGCCACGACTTCCTTTTCTTCTACAGTGATGGATATATCCTCCAATGCCTGGGCATTTCCATAGAAGACGCAAAGTTCATTGACTTCAAGCATGATAACCTTCCCCCAGATAAGCCTCAATGACATTAGGATTTCTGCTGATTTCTTCCGGAACTCCTTCAGCTATTTTACGACCATAATTAAGGACGACAACATTCTTGGAAATACTCATAACCACACTCATTTTATGTTCGATCAGGCAGATGGTAACTCCTTTTCCGTTAATCCTATGAATGAGTTCGATCAGCGGTCCCATTTCTTTATCAGTCACACCACCCATAGGTTCATCAAGCAATAGCAGCCGTGGGTTCGTCGCAAGCGCAAGACCGATTGCCAGTCTTTTTTGCTCTTCCTGTGATATGGAATCTGCCTGCATAAAACGCTTATCGTAAAGACCGATGATGTCGGCTATTTCATCGGCCCGCTCCACACATTCTTTTTCCTCCCGGCGGGTGCGGCCGCTGCGTAAGACTGCACCGATGATGCCCGACTTCGTCCTGAGACGATTTCCGACAATGAGATTGCCCTGTACTGTATTGTTGTTATAGATTGTTGTGTGCTGAAAGGTCCGTGCAATTCCTTTGCCGGCAATCGTGTATGGTTTGAGCCCTACGATGTTTTCCGAGCCTGCGAGAACACGCCCGCTGTCCGGTTTATGAAAGCCGGTAATCAGGTTGAATACCGTGGATTTACCAGATCCGTTCGGGCCAATGATACTTACGATTTCTCCGGCCTTGATTTCAAAGGTCAGGCTGTCCACAGCACGCAAGCCGCCGAAATTTTTTGAAAGATCCTTCACTTCAAGCATAAAATCTCCCTCATCATTCTCTTGAAAACGTCTTCGCCCTCAGATTCAACAACGTTCCGACAATTCCCTGCGGCATAAATATGATCACCAAAACAAGCACCAACCCGTAGGCAATAAGCCGGAAGCCTTCGAGAAAATGAAGCAGCTCGCCTAAAATAGTCACAACAACAGCCCCGACAATCGGACCTGTAATCGTAGCGCTGCCTCCAAGTACAACAAAGAGCAAAACTTCAAATGTGACATGGTGACTGGCAATCTCCGGATCGAGAAAGCCGATGTAAACCGCATACAAACTGCCCGCGATGCTTGCAAGAAAAACGCTGACTGTAAAAGATATCAGCTTGGTCTTCATGGGGTTGATGCCTATGGAGCTGGTCAGCTCCTCGCTTTCACGCACTGCTATGAAGGATCGTCCCACCAGAGAATGTACGATTCTGTATTTTATAAAAATTGTAATAAGCAGCATTACCAGACAAAGATAGAACATCGCCGCCAAAGATGAAAAATCAATGGTCAACCCCAGGGGAAGAGGAATCGAGTCGGGGGGTGGTATCCCCATCAGCCCCCTTGTCCCTTCCGTGAGTGACTCCCATCTTTCTATCGCAATAAAAACAATCACATTGAAGCATAACGTCCCGATGGCAAAATAAGATCCTTTTGTACGGAGCGTCGGCAAACCGATCAGGAAGCCTACAGCCGATGTCAGCAAAGCACTCAGGATAAGTGAAGGCCAGAACCCGAGACCTAGTTTGAGCATCATAAGCGCAGCCCCGTAAGATCCCATACCAAAAAACGCCCCTAGGGCAAGATTGGCCTGCCCCGTATAACCCATGATCAGATTAAGAGACTGTGCGGCAATTGACCAGATACAGATGAGTATCAGAATATGCATCCAGTACTTATCCGTAACCACAACCGGCAGCAGTGCAGCCGCAACTATTAAAAGGAATATAAAGAATCCTTTTGTGAAAAATATCTTTTTCATCTGTTCCATCAGTGAGACCTCGCTCCGAATAATCCAGTAGGTTTAATGGCTAAAACACCGATTAGAATGGCAAAAGCGATCAACTCATTGTAGTCTGTACTTAAGTATGCACCTCCCAGGCTCTCCACCAGTCCGATAATATACCCTCCGATGATTGCACCTGGTATGCTGCCCATTCCTCCCAAAATGATGATGACAAACGCCTTGAGGATGACGAAGTCTCCCATTGTGTTATAGACCAGAAAAATCGGCGAGATCAGAGCTGCGGCCACTGCTGCCATGGCTGAGCCTACGGCGAAGACCAGTGTTTCCACCCGCTCCACATTGATCCCGGCCAAAAGAGCCCCTTCGCGGTCCTGCGCCAGAGCCTGAATGGTCATGCCCGCCATTGTTTTTTTGATAAAGAGATTGAGGATCACGATGAGAATGATCGTTATAAGAACGATTAGTATCCTCTGTGTGGTAACAATCGTTCCGAAAATATTAACCACCGTATCGTTAATAGGGGGATAGCGTTTGAAATCCGGTCCCCATATGAGCAACATGGCTGCCTTGAACATAAAGATGAGCCCGATAGCGGCAATAAAAGAATTCAGGTGTGGTGCATTGACCAGCGGCCGGTATACCAGACGGTGTACGACCATACCGATAATGGCCAGTGCGGCCATCGCACACAGAATCGCAATCCAATAGTTAAACCCCAGAGAAACGACAACAAGAAATGTTAAATAGGCGCCGACAGTGTAAAGAACGCCATGCGCAAAATTCGGTATATTAAGAATCCCGTATTCCAGGGTCAAGCCAAGAGCCACAAGGGCATAGACGCTCCCGACCATAATGCCGTTTATTGTCTGCTGGAAAAAAAGAGACATCCGTTTATCCTCCTTATGGGGTGAACACTACCCGAACGCACAGGATCCATGAAGTGCAACGTCCATTCCGCACAAAAAGCAGAAGTCAAACGCCGTATCCTTGCGGTCTTGCAGACCCCGGCGGCGCCGGGATCTGCAAGGAACGGGCTGATGATACAACTAATCCTTCCAGGCCGATTTCTTTCCGGGAGGATACAGTTCTTTGCCCCACACCAGGGGGATTGGATTCGTGAATTTTTCGTTTTTTACTGCTTCAGCAAATGTAATACCCAGGAGCTCTCCATTTGGCCCTAGTCCGTCTCTCATGGTAGTGGCATATTTTCCCACAGGGAGAACGTCATTGAATTTTTTGAATATGGCATGAGCATCGTCTTTTGACTGGGCGCTCTCCATGGCTTTTACCACAATCCAGACCACCTCGTAATGGGCAGCCGCTTCATAGGTCGGGACATAGTCCTGCCCGTACATCTGTTGCAAACGCTTCCCGAACGCCTGTGCAATTGGCAAAGGCCGCTTGCCAAAGGAACAGACACCAACGGAGTTATTGAGGTTCTTCATACTGGCAACTTTCGCCATCTCGTCGAGCTTTATCTGGTCACCCAGGAGAAATCCACCCTGATAGCCCAGTTCCCTGGCCTGATTGACAATCATGGCTGCAGGCTCCGAGGGACCGTAAAGATTGATTACATCCGGCTTATGTTGCAGAAGTTTCGTCAGGTACGGATAAAAATCAGTTACACCCATATAATTGACCGAGTCAGACGCAACTACCTGCCCGCCGAGCTTTTTCCAGGCAGCATCGGACAATTTCATCCACGCCACACCTGCTTCGTGGCTCCCGGTCAAATGAGCCAGCTTGTTACCAAAATCAAAGGCCACCCTCAACATCTCAACACCATAGGCCATGTCAGCCCGCGCAGGGACAGAAAAAACCAGTTTGTTTCCCCCACTGATGATATCTACATTGGTTGTGTAGCCGCTTATTAAAAATCCTTCCCGCTCATTTATCTTTTCCAGAGCAAGAATACCTCCTGCATGGGGACAGTTCACCATGACCGGCCTTTGAGATGAGAGCATCCGGCGCACATTGGCAACTGTATTGGCCGGTTTATACATATCGTCGTAAAATACGAGCTTAAGCTCGTATTTTTTGCCTTGTATGGTAACACCACCGGCCTCATTGACGTCCTCCACAGCTATCTTCATCCCTGTTAAACAATTATTGCCATACTTCGCCGCTCCACCGCTCAATGGCCCAGAAAAACCGATGTAGATTTCTCCGTCCCATTTTGCTGCAATGCCTGTTGATCCCACAAAGAACAACAAAACTACAAACGATATTACCCCGATGACACGATTTAAAAAAAACATCTTGCCTCTCATAACCACCCTCCTCTTTATGGTTTAAAACATCGTCAAAAGTTTCCGGCTGACGCCAGTTACCACATTGTTTACTCAACCTAAAAGTGATTGTAAAAGTTGATGTGTCTTTGCTGCGGGTAATTAAACCGCATATCCGCAGAGCTAGCTCCGGGATACAGGTTGCGACATTTGATTAACTTGATAGCTTCTAGCAAATGCTGGTAAACAACCTGTACTTTCTCGTAATAAAGCAGAATGGAGTAGATCGGCGCAACTCCGTAAATGGTTTTATACAGGGGACAATAAGCAACAAATGCTACTGATAGACTTGAAGGGTAATGCCGGGAAGGAAATGTGTGTCTCTTTGGCTCATCGATTGAAAGGGGCTTGGAATATTCACTAAGGCGGGAAACTGCGTAAACTGACATTTCCGGTCACCGGGAGATGAAAAACCCTGTTCAATCAAAGATCTTAATGAAATAAATCTGTTTACGACTTACGACAAACTGCCAGTGCAACATACAGTTACTGCAGACATCCGTGGCATAGGCTCGCCAGTTCGATACTGTGTAGCAAAACCAGTATCATTTTGCAAGCAATTTTATCCGATGGCGGCAGGCTTTGAAATTAAGCGATCGGGTGATATATAGCACGCCCACCGGCAAAGTTTATTTTATTTCAACTACTTTGAAGCCGTGAGTATTTTAAACTTCAGTTATCAACCCCCCGGCATACTCAAGGCTTATGGTAGTCGGTAAAGGCAAAAACCTGCCGCCTTTCCGACCTTCAGAAGTTTAATCACTTTATTATCCCACTCGTAGATATGGATTGGCGACGTAGAAACGAAAACACGTACAGGACTGTCCCTCTGTAAAGACCATGTGGGCAACGTAGACAAAAATAGAAACCATCAAATATCAAACAAAGAGCCATTTTAAATTACATATTTTCATCATGAGATGAATTAAGTTTCTTTCTGTGCCGATTTTCTGATAAGGAGAGCCAAGGACTTGCTATGACTGGGCACAAAGAAGTATTCTGGGGCTGGTATATTGTAGCGGGCTCTTTTCTGGTTCTTGCTGTAACCTACGGGGCACGCTACTGTTTTGGCGTTTTCGTCGAGCCTCTTTATCTGGAGAACGGCTGGTCCCGTTCGGTCATATCCCTGGCGGCCACAATAAACTTGTCTATCTATTCTATCGGAGCGATTTTCGTCGGTCGTCTGCTCGACCGGGTAGCGCCCCGGTGGATCATCACTTTCGGCGCCCTTTGCGCGGCGACCGGATTTATTCTCACCACATTGGTGAAAAGCCCCTTTTCATTTTATCTTACCTACGGCGTGCTGGTCGGCCTGGGAGCCGCCGGCATGGGTATTGTGGTCTGCGGCTCTTCAGTCGGCAAATGGTTCATCAAAATGCGCGGCACGGCTCTGGGCATCACCACTATGGGTGTCGGTTTCGGCACTGTGGCATTGATACCCCTGTCAGGCTTTCTGGGAAAGTATTTCGGTTGGCGCATCGTCATGCTTATTTTGGGGATCATTACCCTGGTTATCGGTGTCACGGTTTCTCAGCTGCTCATGCGCAAAACCAAGCCGGAGGATTATGGACTTGCACCGGATGGTGACAAAACCATGAGCACTGCACCTGAATGTAGGGCACCCGCCGAATCAAAAATTGCGCTGAAAATTCTTTTCACGGATTCCCGTTTCTGGACAATCGCCATTTGTCAGAGTCTGGTTCTTGTGGTCGTTATGACAGTCTTCGTGCATCAAATACCTTACGCGGTCGAAAAAACAATTGATAGCGTGTCGGCAGCCAACTCCCTGGCAACAGTAAGCCTGGTCGGATTTTTCAGTAAATTATTTTTCGGCTGGCTCTCCGACCGCCTGCGTGACCCGAAGTACGCTTTTTTTCTCGGTGTATGTTTTTTGATCTGCGGTATGATAGTTTTCAACTATGCAGACAGTATCGGCCGTTTTTACGTGTTTGCCGTGATTTTCGGATTCGGTTATGGATTTGTTGCGCCTGTGCTGCCGATTCTGATCATCGACCGTTTCGGACGACACGTCATGGGCTCAATCTACGGCCTGCTCACCTCCATTTCGGCCTTCATAGGCAGCCTCGGCCCGATACTGGGAGGGGCCATTTATGATCTGAATGGTTCCTACAGTTATCTCTGGCTGGTAAATGTCGCCATCTTATTGATTGCCTGTTTGACTATCCTGGCGTTGAAAAAAGACAGACCTGCAACATAATGGGCTGAAACTCGCCGACTCATCTGAAGCCCGGCACGTACCCTGGGAAGGGCCAAAGGCCATGGCTCCTCCTTGTATGACAGGCTATAGCCTATAGCTCGGGGTTTTACCGTACTCGTAGGCATCACCTACTGTTTTGCTCTCATTTTATCAGCATTGTCATTGCCGTC
>CAYWRV010000009.1:0-24821 GCA_964460865.1 uncultured Smithella sp.
TCTTCAGCAGGGCGCGGAAATCGTGGTCCCGCGGTGCGGCAATCGCCACAAACCCGTCTTTGCACTTCCAATGTCCATATGGATACAAAATAAAATCTAAAACGCCGATGCGGGGGCGAGCCTTTTCCCAGGTGAAACCGATCGTCGCCGGCATGCCGACCATCGAAGAGTATGCGTCCATCCCGGCAACATCGACCATCTGACCTTCTCCTGTATTCTGGCGGTGAATCAAGGCTACGGCGCCTCCTACTGCAGCGGAGAGCCCGGAAATATACCACCCGGCCCACATTCCACCACGCAGCGGCCAACTGAAAGGTTCCGGATCTTCCTCGGGCGCACCCATCTGGGCGGGAAGGCCGGAACCGGCCTGCGAGGTGATATCCGCATCCGGCGCCCGGACTGCTTCGCGGGCCTTGTCCGTATATTGTCCGTAAGCGGAAAGGGCGATATAAATCAGACCGGGATTGATCTGGCTCAACTGCCGATAACCGATTCCCCAACTGTCCATTTCACCCGGTGCAAAACTCTCAATCACCACCGCGGCTTTTTTAGCTAAAGCGGCAAATGTCTTTCTGTCTTCGTCACTGTTTTTAATATCTAGCGTCATATAGCGCTTGTTGCGCCCCTCAAACATGAACGGAATGCCGACACCCTGCACCGTTACGCCAAACGGGGTTATCAGGCGCGCCGGGTCTCCTTCGGGCGGCTCGATCTTGACCACCTCCGCACCGAACTCGGCCAGGAAGCTGGCGCAGATAATGCCGGCAAAGTTTGCTGAACTCACGTCAAGCACGAGGATGTCGTCAAGAACTTCCGCCTTCCCCTCCGCATTCATCATTTCGGCAAGTATTTTCCCGCGGTCGCCGCCTTTGCCTCCGTGCCGGGTATAGACTTCTTCCCTGCTGCTCATGAGCGTACCTCTTTTCCGTAGTTGTAGATAGGATCCTCATCCAGATTATAATAGACGGGCGGCTTCAGGCCCGGCCGGTCATCGAACGTCCCGATGACTTTTTTCTTCTCCAGATCTTTGATTTCTTCCTCCGACAAACCGAGGAACTTTTTGAGCACGACCCTGTTGTGGTATCCCAGCGGCCGGGCCAGCCACTTGGTGCGCGAAGGTGTACCGGACAGCTGCGCCGACGGCCCGGCGATCACCAGATCTCCATAAACATCGTCTTTAAACAAAACAACGCTGCCACGCTTGCGGCGCCACTCATCATTGGCGATGGTGAAGTCGTCCGCCACCTCCGCCGCCGGAAATCCCGCTTCATCGGCCAACCGGACAATCTCTTCTCCGGATTTGGTCTTGACCCAATCGGCGGCGATCGCGGTGAGAACCTTTGCGTTTTCCGGTTTCAAACGATCAGGGGTTTCGGCAAAACGCTGATCGGTGGCAAGCTCGGGCCTGCCTATCGCGGTGGCGAATTTTTGAAACTGTCCGGAAGTGGCACAGGCCAGCGCCAGATATTTGTCGTCGGCCGTTTTGAAGATCGACGCGGGCATCATCGTCGGATCCGTGTTGCCGGTGCGGCCGATCGCCTCACCAGTTACTGAATAATAAGTATAGTGGAACAGCGTACGCATGAGCCCTTCGGTCTGGGCCATATCAATGTATTGTCCCTTGCCGGTTTTCCTGCGGTGGTAAAGGGCCATGAGCACCGCCAGCGTGGCGAAATTGCCGGGAACAAAGTCCCCCACATAATCCGGCAATTTATAGAAAACATCCGTGTCGGGGTAACCGTTTAACGTCAACACGCCGCTGGCGCCCTGGGCCAGAAGATCCCAGCCCGGGAAGTAGCGCATCGGCCCGAACTGCCCATAGGTCGAGCAGGACAGAAAAATGATATTGGGATTGATCTTGGAAATTTTTTCATAACCGATCTGCCAGGCGTCCGCCGTGCCGGGCGCGAAGTTTTCAATGACGACATCCGAGGTTTCCGCCATTTTGTAGATCAGTTCTTTAGACTGTTTGAGCGCCAGATTGACGGAAAGAAAATATTTGTTTTTGGTGATGTTGTGCCAGATCGGGTTGGAGTGTTTCCAGTATTTGCCCCAGTAAGTGGCAGGCCGCCACAGATCGCCGTAAAAAGGAAGCTCCAGCTTGATTACCTCGGCGCCATAATCGCCCAGCAGGCGCGCGGCGACAGGCCCGAAAATGACATGGGAAAAATCCATGACCCGGATGCCTTTTAGTGCCTCCGGTTTCTGGTTGGCGTCGTCGAGATTGAAAAGTTCAGCCGTATAAGAAAAATAGTCTTCCATGCTCATCTCCCCAAATATGCCTTTCTAACAAGATCGTTTTTCATCAGTTCCGCCGATTTGCCCTCCAGAACTATCCGGCCCTCCTGAATGATATAGCCACGGTCGGCCAACTGCAGGGCTCGCAGGGCATTTTGCTCTGTGAGCAAAATGGTCAGCCCGGTTTCTCTTAACTTGGCCAGTGTTTCATATACGCTTTCCACAATCCGCGGTGCCAGACCGATCGAAGGCTCATCCACCATAAGCAGCTGCGGGCTGGCCATCAGGCCCCTGCCGATCTTCAGCATCTGCTGCTCGCCACCGGAAAGCAGGCGTGCCGCCATATTGGAACGTTCTTTTAAAATGGGAAAAAGGCTGTAGACGTATTCCAGGGTTTTCTTCCTTTTCGACCAGGAAAACTTCCGATACGCGCCCAGTATCAGGTTTTCCTTAACAGTCATAAACGGAAAGCTTTTCATCCCTTCCGGCACCTGCACAATTCCTCTGGCCACCACCTTGTGCGACGGTAACCCGTGGATCGCCTCGTCACGGAAAATTATTCTCCCGCCGCTTCCGGGCATCATACCCTGCACGACATTCAGGATAGTGCTCTTGCCCGTGCCGTTTGAGCCTAAAATGGTTACTATCTCCGATTCCCGGATATTGAAACTGACTCCATGCAGCGCTGGTATGACGCCGTAAGACGCGCTTAAATCACTCACTTCAAGCATATTCCCTCCAACCTCTGCCCAGATACGCCTCAACCACTTCATCATTGTTTACCACTTCTTCGGGTGTTCCCTCAGCCAGCTTGGCACCGTAGTTGATCGCAACAATCCGGTCGGCCGCCTCCATCAGAACCGCCATCACATGCTCGATCCAGAAAACAGTGATGCCGAATTCCTCTTTTGCCCTGCGGATCATATGGACAGCGCTTTTTGCCTCACCGGGATTGAGACCCGCCATCACTTCATCTATAAATATCAACTGAGGCGTGGTCGCCAGAGCGCGCGCCAGTTCCAGCATTCTGAGTTCATAAAATGTCAGGTCGCGCGCCAGAATATTGCGTTTGCTGAACAGGCCGACAAATTCCAGGTAATGGGTTGCATCGTACATCGCATCCTGAAAGCTCTGGTTTATTCTTTTTTTACCCGAGATGGAGCTCGCCAGCACACTGGTGAGAGCCGTCAGCTCGGGAAAGGGACGCGGTATTTGATAGGTGCGGGCCAGACCCATATGCGCCCGCTCGTGCGGCTTCATGTGCGAGATGTCAACTCCGTTCATTTCGACTTTGCCCGCGGAGGCAGGCAGGTAGCCGGTCAGGCAGTTGACGACGGTGGACTTACCCGCCCCGTTGGGGCCGATGAAGCCCAGCGTTTCCCCTTTGTAAATTTCAAAGGAAACATCGTTGACCGCCACGATTCCCCCGAAGCGTTTCACCAGGTTCGTGACTTTAAGTAGTGGCGCCATAAATGCTTACCTCCGCACATGAATGGTTGGCAGATATTCACGATAACGGCGTTTCCGGTACAGACCAAACAATCCCTCTGGTAAAACAAATAAAAGTATCAGCAGAATAATCGGGAAGAGCACCGGCTGAATCGGACCCATGAACCGGATCATCAGCATCTCCAGAAAAGCGATAAAATAACCGCCTACCACGCAGCCGAAAACCTGGGCGCGTCCGCCAATCATCAGCACCAGGAGAATTTTCAGCATAAAGGTAAGGGGAAGGTAGGTGATACCGGCAAAGGAACTGAAATAGTGCGCGTAAAACCAGCCGATGATACCGATCATCGTACAGGCACAAACGAAGGCAATGATTTTAATCTTATTAATGTTGATGCCGATGGAGTGGGCGACATCCTCATCATCGTTGATCGCCGCCATCAAAAGGCC
This sequence comes from uncultured Smithella sp., assembly GCA_964460865.1. Classification (GTDB taxonomy): domain Bacteria; phylum Desulfobacterota; class Syntrophia; order Syntrophales; family Smithellaceae; genus UBA8904. The sequence goes on from CAYWRV010000009.1 coordinate 4,138, forward strand.
GTAGCGGGATTTGAGTACCTTGTTGATGATCCACAGATAGGCGAACATGATGGCCGTAGAAATATAGCCGATATAAAGAAAATTTGTTCTTGCATTACCTGTGTCCAGCAGAGGGACGATGCCGAAAAGCCCTGTATCCCCTTTGAAAATATCCGGATAAATGAAGGTTATCTCAAGAAAAACCAACGGCAGAAGAAGGGTGAGCAGCACATAGTACAGCCCCCGCGCCATCAGGACAAGCGGACTGAAGATGAGAGCGGCGACAATGCACATCAGAATCGCAAATGGCAGGGTAAGCAAAGGCCCCCAACCGTAGGTGATACTCAACAGAGCGGCTGTGTAACCTCCCACGCCAATGTAAAACTGCGGGCCGAAATTCATCCGCCCCGTCCCAATCGTCAAAAGCGCCAGCGGCATCGCGATGGCGGCGTAAATATTGGCCGAAATCATCGTATTGATCAGCCCGGGGCTGAAAAAATACGAAGCCGTCGGGAAAAGAAACAAAATGACCGCCCAGATCAGCGTGTTGCGCCAGTAGCGCGGCTCGAGCACCCACTCCCATTTTTTCGTTCCCAACCGGATGACAATACGATCCCGCTTTAATTCCATTTCTACCATAAAGATTCACTCCTTGCTAAGCCCTGGGGTCGGATAATCAGAAATATCATCACAACGATGAGCGCCGACAAATTCATGAAGCGCGGCTCGCTGATCACAAAACAGGAAACGGCATGTGCAAGGCCGATCAGGTAGCTCGCCATGATCGTACCTTTAATGTTACCCAGACCGCCCAGCACCGCGATCAGAATGGCGGTTACCATGTACAGCCAGCCCATCTGCGGCTCGAGCGCCCAGACCGGCGCGACAATGAGCGTTCCGATAATCACCGGCACAAGCACAATCATCATGGTAAACACATACAGCGTCTCCACATTGATGCCGACTATCTTTGATGAATAGATGTCCTGCGACAGGGCGCGGATTGCCATACCGGTTTTTGTTTTAACAAAAAATATAACAAAGGCTCCGGTCATCGCCAGGGCGATTCCCGATCCCACAACAAGCTGCTTGGGCACAACGACGCCTCCTAATTGGAACACCCCGGACATCAGCGTCGTGTCCAGGAAGACTCCCGCCTGTATCGGATAGAAGTAGTTTGCGGCCTGTTCGACAATCAGAGCGATCAACAGAAGTGCCGTCAACAGGACATCTTCGGTATTGAGATATTTTTTGATCATCCCCTTGTAGATGAGCGCCGCAACGATAAACTGGATCACAACCATTCCCAGAATCGACGGTATCAGCGGCCAGTCCAGTGTGGTCATCAACATCCAGGTGCCATAGACCGTAAGGGGAAAAATGTAGGCATAACCTAGATGAAAAATCCTCAAAACCCCGCAGATCAGGGAAAAGCCCAGAGCAATGAGGAGATAAATCGAGCCCATCAGAAAAGTGTACACCACCACATTCTCAACATAAGTCAACATGCTTTTTCACCCTCAATATTTTTGTTCTGGTTACTTAATGCAACCAACCAAAGTGCCCGATGAAAGGGGCCGCTTCCTGTGATCAAGTCGGCGTAGCTTGTCGAAAACTACAGCTTGCCGGGTAATGATGAAAAAAACCGCGGCCAAACAGAGCGGCCGCTACTTGACGGTGTTTTGCGTAAGCATTGGAAAATGTTTGTTTGATGATGTTGCAAGTTTGCGACGATTGGAATACTTCGATAGTGTTATTGGCCGGCGTAATCCCCTTACAGACACTACGCGGAACGATCTGAATCAGGACATTATTAATGATATGTTGGACGTCTACAATAAATGTAGAAGATGCTGCGACCACAGGGCCTCCAAAGTTTCTGGATGTGAATCGGTTCTATCTACAGGATCTTCAGTTTGGTCTTTGAGCCCAAGCAGTGTCTCCTAAAAAACGATAAAATCCTTCAAACACTTTGCGACTGTCCGCATGCCATGTGTGTCTCAAAACAAGACAGACGTAAAAGATTTTAAGGCAGGTTTGCAATTTTGTCAAACAATAAATATCGGCATTTATCTTTCTGCTGTAAAGTCAAGGTGTTTTACCGATATTCATTTGCTTTGCGGCAGGCACAAATCATGTGTGTTTTCTTTTTAATCCCTTATAGGTAAACTGGATTGTTAAACGCTCCCTTTGACATGTCGACCGAAATATTCATTGTATAGTAGCTTAAAATTTAGTCGCCGGACCAGATGGTCCTTGTCGCATCATGCCCGCTACCGGCGCGGAACAGAGCAAAATTAATGCTTGACAAAACAAAACTGTCTTAATATGAGGATACTCATCGTTAGACATTATTAGCTTGTACTTTACGAGTGGCGAATAAAAGTGCCAGCGGATTGAATTGAGAATATGAAGAGCGCCACAGCGGAAACCGTTTCAAGCAACTAACAGACAGCTGCTAAGGAAAGGTGTTTCATTTCACCAATTCCATGCGGGAGCCGTTGCATAGAGGTTCTTAAAACGATTGACCCATAAAACCGGGAGGCCAGTAAAGTAGTATGAACACCGCGTCATGAAAACCTACCCATGACCGGAATTTTTATCCAGAGAAGGGGGATATAGCAATGAAGAGTTGGAAAGCGTTACTTTGTACTTTGTCAGCGGCTGTTTTACTTATGTGGTCCGCGGCTGCTTTCGCGGATGAAATTGTCATTGGATTTTCGGCGCCCTTGAGCGGCCCTGCGGCAGAATATGGCCAGGATTGCATGTACGGCGTCGATATGGCGATTAAAGAACTCAACGCGGCCGGCGGTGTCACCGTCAATGGGAAAAAATACACATTCAAAATGGAAAGGCTCGATGACCGCATGGATCCCACCCAGGCCAAAAACAATGCACTGCGCCTGGTCAACCAGAATAAGGCCATCGTCGTTTTCAGCCCCAACTTCACGTCGGCGGCCGCCATTATGGGAATCCAGCCCGCCAATTTTATTCTTGCGGCCTACACCAGCATCCACGTGCTTCTGGATAAAGGCCATCCGATGATCATCACGGCCGTACCAAACTTCATGACCTACGCGCAGGTCTTCGTCAATTCGGCCTGGGAAAGAGGCTGGCGCTCCTACGCCAGTGTCGTGACCACAGGCGGTTACGGCGATGCCTGGCGCAAGGCATTTCATGGTTTCTGGGCCAACAAGGGCGGACGCAATGTCGGCGACTTCCCTGCCAATTACTACGGCGAAACAGACTATTCCGCTCAGCTGACCGCAGCATTGGCCAAAAAGCCCGATTTTCTGCTTGTTGGCGGCCCTTCGGCCCCGACCGTGCTGGTTATCGAGCAGGCCAGAGCCCTCGGTTTCAAAGGCGGGTTTGTTGTCATCGACCAGGCCAAACCTGACTATATTACAAAAGTCATCAAAGATATGAACTCTCTTGAAGGAATGATCAGCACCGGCGACCTGGTGAGACTGCCTCTCCCCGCCGTGCCGGGCTTCAGCGAAAGATTCAGAGCTGCTTATAAAAGAGAAATGACCGCTGAGTGCGTCCTGCACTACAACCCGATGAAGGTTATCGCCAAAACAATCCAGCAGTGCCAGTCGCTCGACCCGGTCGTCATCCGCCGGAATATCCCGAAGGCGCTTCCGACCCTTGGCGATACAGTGCCCAATGAGCTCTTCGGCATGAACGATCAGGGCTTCATGTACTGCGGCCTGATTACACAGGAAGTGAAAGATGGAAAGTTCACAAAAGTCAGCTATCTTTTCACCTTCCCCGAAACACAGGCGGAATTTGAAAAATACAAAAAGATGAGCAAAACCAAAGAACCTGAAATGATTAAGTGGGTACCCATCAAGAACTAACTGATCAGTATACTTGATCACGCAAACACAAAAGCCCCTTTCTTCAGTTGGAAGAAAGGGGCTTTTATTTAACGGGTAGCAAATCTGTCAGTGAGATATCTTTAAGTGCCAACACATACAGAGACGATAAAGGGGCGCCCGTCACGCATAAGCAATAAAGGTATTTTCAGCGCCGGCGCAATCAATCGGCAAGTATCGCCTTGAAAGTAACCGGATCTGTGGCATAAAGAACCGCCCGCTCGACTCCATCTGCACGATATTCATGGACTTTGAGATAGCCGGGGTTGGATGTCATTTCCAGAAAGGCCTTTCTCGATGGATATTGGACAAGCATCAAAAGGTCCCAATCCTCTTTCCCCTGCAACAGCTCTTTGGGTTTGCCGAAATATATAACTTTTGCCCCCACTTTCTCGACAAAGGGGCCGGAATCCTTGATATAGCGGAAATAGGATTCCCGCCCCCCGTCTTTTTTGAACTTCAGTAAGTTGAGCATCACAAAAGGCTCTTGACTGGGATTGTCCGCCAGGGCGCTAAACTGATCTTTATTACTCTCAATACCGGACATGGCTTTGGCCCTCCTTCAGGCTTTTTAAAATGACGCCCCCGGATCAATCAGGTTTTTTCCCGTCAGATACCGTAGAGCTCTATTTAAAGAAACGGTTCATCGCTTCCGCCACTTCCTGCGGCTTTTCCTCCTGCAGAAAATGGGATGCCTTGACCTGTACCACCTCTATCGAATCAAAGCAATCTTCAAGATGCATGATGTTGGCCGGTATGATGACTGTATCTTCATTGCCGTAAATGTACAGCGAAGGCATGGTGAAGCGCTTGCCGGCAAGCGTGGCCCAGTGCTGCGCGTCGAGCGGCATGGCCCGGTACAAAGACGCGGCAGTAGCCGGCGTGTTTTCAATACTGTAGCAGCGGATGTATTCGGCTATCGCATCCCGGGGAATAATTCCGTCCTGGCCCTTCTGGCCGAAGAAAAAGCTGACCCATGTTTTTTCATTGCCTTTGATCATCACCTCGGGAAGAATCGGCTGCATTTGAAAATACTGATACCAGTAGGGGAAATACCTGATCGCGATCATGGCTTTGGTCACTTCTTCCGCACCTTTGAGATTTGTCAAAATGGGAATGTTCATAATGACAAATTTTTTCACTCTCTCCGGCTGCAAAAAAGCCAGTTCCTGTGCCACAATGCCGCCCCAATCGTGGCCGACCAGAAAGAAATCTTTGATGCCCATGGCATCGAGAACCTCTATGATATCTTTGGCCAGTTCAACTTTCTGATAGGCTTTCACATCGAGGGTGCGCTCGGAATCACCCAGTCCGCGTAAATCGGGTGCGATCACCCGCCATTCGGGGTCAAGGAATTTAGTCACCCCCTCCCAGCAGTACGAACTTTCCGGCCACCCGTGGATCATCACCACCGGGAAGCCGTCTTTGTTGCCCCGGTCCCGAACATTGAATGTTCCTCTCGCTACTTTGACTTTTTCTGTTTTCATGTTCATATCATTCCTCCTTAAGGATAAGTGCCGGTATAATATATACAACGATCGTTGGTTGTAATAAATTGAAGGGGCGTCCCTGTCAAGGTTTATTTAGCGTCGGCCGCCGCCGGCTTGTTTCTTACCAGTTATCTTCCCGGCCTCATCCCGCCTTCAGCATCCCGGCCGGTCCCTTGCGGATAGCTATACATAGTTACCGAAAAATCAAATAATTAGAAGGTTATTTGAAAAACATCTTGACAAAACGCGCCTTTCTCCATTAATGGATTTGAACTGACGTCCGTTGTAAAGAGGAACCGGCAGAAAAAATCAAATAAGCTTTTAAGGAGAAGCGCTCACACACTATCCGCCTCAACAAGCTGCAGCAGGTACGCCCCCCCGAATCAATTACCGGTATCAGGGAAATAACCGCTGTCAAATTATTAAGACCATACGGTAGAGTATCAGATAAACCAAAAAATATTATAAAGGAGATGTTTTATGATCAAGACAAGACTGACCGAAAAACTGGGGATTAAATATCCCATTATTCAAGCCGGCATGGGGCCGTTTTCCAACAACAATCTCTGCGTGGCCGCGGCCAACGCGGGAGTTTTGGGATTGCTCTCCACCAGCGGCCTTTTCAACAAACATGACCAGCCCTGGGTATACAATTCCTTCTGTGATACGGGAGAGGCCAATCGTGACGACGACATGGACGTTGTGCTCGAAACAGTCCTTAAGCGCACACACCGCCTGGTAAAAGATAAGGGCGGTGTTTTCGGCCCCAACGTGATGGTTTCGGCTGAACTTAAGGACAAGGCAAATATCATGATTGAGACGGCCATCAAGGTTCGAGAAGAAAACCCGGAAATGAAAAAAACGCTCAAAGTGATGTACACCTCCGCCGGTGATCCGATGGGGTGGGGTGAAAAAATTAAAGGTGCGGGCTTTATATGGATTCACATCATCCCCTCCGTACGGGCCGCAATGCGCTGCAAAAAAGCGGGAGTGGATATTATCGTAGCTTCCGGCCATGAAGGAGGCTTCCACACTCACTGGGAGCCGTTGCACTCTATGGTTCTTTTTCCCGCCGTAGTAGAAGCCGTATCTGATGAAAACACCCTCGTCGTCGGCGGCGGCGGAGTTTCCGACGGCAAAACCCTGGCCGCGTCGCTGGCCATGGGTCTGGATGGAGTTTTGATGGGAACCAGATTTCTGGCAACCCAGGAAAGCGATTTCCCGCCCCTATGGAAACAATCGGTTGTCGAGTCGCAGGACCGCGCCACACTGGTCGCCCGCGGCTACGTCGGACCGGCCCGCTGGCTGAAGAACCCCCGCAGCGAAGAGCACGCGCTGAACACGATGAAAAAATCCCCCGGCGTGTATCTGGGAACTCCGGACAGCTATATGGACATGGAAGATATGTCTCTTATCGAGTATGAGAACGAATCCATTAAAGCCGTGTTTGAAGGTGACAAAGAAAAGGCTATGATGGCCGCCGGCGAGTGCGCACAGCGCATCAACGACATGCCGAAGGTGGAGGATCTCGTTAAATCAATCGCCAGTGAAGCCGAAGAAATTATCGGTGGTATGGCCAAAAAATTTCTGAGCTGAGCGGCATAGGAAACCGATAAAAAGCTGGTGACACCGGCTTTTTATCGGTGGTTATCCCGCCAATCAGGGCAGTACTGTTTTCATGACATTCTTTTCAATCAAATCGATCAACTCCTGCCTGGAATACTTTTTCATATTCCAGTGGCGCAGCGGGTAGATGGAAAGCTGATAGAGAATCATGTTGGCGGTAAAAGAAGTGTCCTGGATAAGAAAAACTTTCCTTTCAACACCTTTTTTGAGAATTTCTTCAATTCTCTCAAAAACCTGATGCTCACTTTCCAGGATAACTTTCAGTAGGCGCTTCGAAAGCGATTTCGATTCCCTGTACATCAGCAAAATCTCATCGCTGTAATCGTAGCCGCTGTTGATCATCTCCCGAACGGCGGTTCTCAGCTGCTGTGCAGGATCATCAATATTTAAAATTTCGTCTTTTTTGAAATTTCCGTAAACCGGGTTGTGCAGCATTTCAAAAACCAAAAACAGAATCTGCTCTTTGCTTTTGATAAAATAATACAAATTGCGGATGTCGATACCAGTCGCCGCGGCAATTTCCCTCATCGTGGTCTGTGCGTAGCCTTTCTTTATGAAAAGCCTGGTCGCTTTTTTGAGGATGTGCAACTGTCTTTTTTTATAAAGCGGACTGTCTTTGCGCCCGCCGGGGCCGTTGACGGCGTCTTTTTTTTCTCTGTTGGTCTTCATGGTTCATTCTCCAAAACGGCATTAACCCTATCTTAAATCCGCTTCGCCTGTCAAGGAAATCGAAAAAAAGCTTGACAAAACTGTTTAACAATCATTATACAACCAACGCTCGTTGTATGTCTGCTTCTGCAGAAGCTGTCAAAAGAAGTACAAATTATCAAAGAAAGAAGAAGGCGAGGAATAAATATGAAAATTGACGATGTGAAAAACGTATGTGTGGTCGGTGCCGGTAATATGGGGCATCAGATTGCGCTTCAATGTGCCCTCAGCGGTTTTAAAACGATCAGCACGGACGTCGTGCCGGCAGTGCTGGAAAAGGCGCAAAAGTTTGTCGACAATTATCTGCCCGGGCGTGTACAGAAAGGCAAGATGACCGAGGAAGAGGCCAGCGCGGTGCGCTCAAGAATTTCCTTCACCACCGATCTGAGTGACGCGGCTAAAGATGCAGATGTGGTCATCGAGGCTGTGTTGGAAAGAATCGACCTCAAACGCAAAATTTTTGCCGATCTGGACAAAATTGCTCCGGAGGGCGCCATACTGGCCACCAACAGTTCCTTCATCGTCAGCTCACGCATCGCCGACGCAACCCGGCGACCGGACCGTGTCTGCAACCTGCACTTTTTCAATCCTGCATTGGTTATGAAACTGGTTGAAGTGGTTCAGGGGCCGCACGTGTCGGATGAGACGGCGAAGTGTATGATGGACTTTTGCCTGAAAATCGACAAAATCCCCGTGCATGTCAAAAAAGAAGTTGACGGCTTCATTCTCAACCGCATTTTCAGCGCCATTCACAAGGAGGCTTTCTGGATGCTCGAAATGGGCGTGGCCTCATACGAAGACATCGACAAGGCATGTGTTTACGGCGCCGGCCATCCGATGGGGCCCTTCCGTCTGCTGGATCTCACCGGTATCGATCTGGCCTATGATATCGGCATGAGCCACTTCTACGAGTCAGGTGATCCCGCCGATCTGCCGGTTCCGACCATCGTGAAGAAATACACGGAAGGCAAGTTCGGTCAGAAAACCGGCGAGGGCTTCTACAGCTATAAGAAATAATCTATACTGCCGCAGGCTTTTGCCCAAAGCGGTAAAAATCAAAAAAGGCGTCCCGACCGGGGCGCCTTTTTCATTTAGTAATTTTTCATGCCAGAAGGTCAATTAATATCTCAGAGAGCGTCGGGTGAGCGATCACCCATGATTTGAGCTGTTTCCTGGTCAGCCGGCAGCTGACGGCGAGGCAAAGCGGCGCGATCAGGTCGGCGGCATTGTCACCGGCAATCACCGCACCGATTATGGTGTCACGATGAAATACGGCCTTGGCAAACCCCTGCCCCATTAATTCTGAACGTGCAATGATGTTGGCGCTGTAGTTGCTCACGGCAACCTCCACTTCCATCCCCTCGTCCAGAGCCCGCCTGTGTGTGTAGCCTACCCTGGCTATCTGGGGATGGCCGTAAACAACGGAAGGGATGTTATTTTCATTGTAGGTGTAACTTCCACCGCCGAACATGCTTTGCACCGCCACCTGCGCCTGGCGTGTGGCACGATGCGCCAGCATCATGCCGCCTGTGACGTCGCCTGCGGCATAGATGCCACCCGCACCGGTCATCATGGATTCATCGACTTTAATTCCTTTTGCGTCATAAGCGATTCCCGCCGCAGCCAGCTGTTTTTCGTACAAAACCGGCTTCCGGCCGGTGCAAAGAAGGGCGCAATCCGCCTTTAACTCCTCTCCCTCATTCTCTGTGCCTGTCCGCATGATAATACCTTCCGGAGATTCGGCAAGTGAAGTTGGCACGGTTGACGTGCGCACATCAATACCCAGACGGACAAGTTCCCTCTGCAGAAATGCGCCCGCCTCTTCATCCTCCTGCGGTAAAATCCGTTCCATGAGCTCAACAAGAACCACCCTGACGCCCAGCTCCGCGAAAAATACCGCGTATTCGACACCGATAAAGCTGGCACCGACGATAATTATGCTTGCCGGCAGACCGTCCATCTGGCCGATACCGTCGGAGGTCATAATCCGCGACGAAAGCGAAATGCCCTGCGGTACAATCGCCTCAGAGCCCCAGGCAATCAGAAGATGATCCGCTGTGACACATCGGCCCTCCCCCGTCCGGTCCGTGCAGATGACTTCGCGGGGGGAAATAATTTCTCCGGTGCCTTCCGTGATTTCGACGCCGGCATCTGTAAGAAGCTTGCGTGCACCCAGCGCAGCTATTTTCACCATCTGTTCCTGATGTTTCCTCATCGCGGCAAAATCAACCCTTGCCTCGCCCGTGTCGATGCCAAGGCGTTTTAGTTTTTTGAGTCCTGAATAAAAACTACTGCAGGCAAGCATAGCTTTTGTAGGGATGCAGCCGCGATGAGTGCAGGTGCCCCCCCAACCGTCTTTTTCCACAACAAGAATTCTTTTCCCCGCCGCGGATGCGGTCCGGGCCGCAGCCAGTCCGGCGGGCCCGCCACCGATGATCACCAGGTCATACTGACGAGACATAACGAAGCCTCCGACATATATCGTGATAAAAATTGTTATTGACTTGCATGATATACGGCTCTTGTCAATAGCACCCGGACAGGGCGTGTTGTATCGTCACAACCTTCATCGCCCGTTTTTTTAATAGCAATGGATCACAGCAACTGCCGGCTGCATTCAGTATCCGGCCCGAAGAGCATGACAGCAACATCAACATCTTTGCGTAACCACTGAATAATTGAACCTTGTCTTGCCCGGTAATATCTGGTAGCGTCGCGCCGATGAAAGAAGTTCTGAGCGTTTCACAGCTGAATGAAAATATCAAAACTCTTCTGGAAGAAGCCTTTGGCCGGCTTTATGTAGAAGGCGAGGTGTCCAATCTCCGCCAGCCACAGTCCGGCCACACCTATTTCACTCTTAAAGACGATAAAAGCCAGATCCGCTGCGTCTTTTTCCGGCCCTATGGCATCCGGGCCGCAAGGTTTGAACCGGAAGACGGCATGAAAATCCTCTGCCGTGCTCGATTAAGCACCTATCTGCCGCGCGGTGAATATCAGCTGATCGTGGAATCAATCGAGCCGCAGGGGACGGGGGCGCTGCAAAAAGCCTTCGAACAGCTGAAAGCCAAGCTCGCCGCCGAAGGACTGTTCGATGAGGCGCGGAAGAAATCACTGCCGTTTCTCCCCGGTCGCATCGGCGTGGTGACATCTCCCACCGGCGCGGTGATCAGGGATATTTTAAACATCACCCGCCGCCGTTTTCCGTCCGTGGATATTCTGATTGCACCGGCGCGTGTGCAGGGAGAGGGGGCCGCCTCCGAGATCATCGCGGCCCTGCAAAACCTTCAGCAAACCGAAGGAGTTGATATTATAATAATCGCCCGCGGCGGAGGATCGCTTGAAGACCTCGCGCCCTTCAATAATGAAGAACTCGCGAGGGAAATTTTTCGCTCGTCCATTCCCGTTGTCTTTGCCGTCGGCCATGAGACTGATTTCACCATCTGCGATTTTGTCGCCGACCTTCGTGCTCCGACGCCATCCGCGGCGGCGGAGCTGGTTGTCCCCCGTAGAAGTGATCTTCTCGACACGATCTATAGTCTGAGGCAAAGACTGATTGCCGCTCAGGAGCGCCTTCTCGACGATGAGAAAGAAGCACTCGAAGCCGTCCGCGTTCGCTTTAAGGACCCGCGGCGTTTTCTCGGCGATTACTCAATTGCTCTCGATGATCTGCGTGAAGATTTAAAATATGCTTTTTCGCGCCTCACACAGGCACTGGGCCATAAGCTCGAGCAGCTGGAGCTCAGGCTTCAAAACTTCAACCCTGAACGCCAAATCAGTGAAAAGAAATTTCGTCTCGGCACGCTGCAAAAGGGTCTTTGGGACAGCTGGAAATATTATCATGGTGGCTATACCCAGAGGTTGAAGAGCCATGCCGCACTGCTGGCTTCGCTGAACCCTCTGGCGGTGCTGCAAAGGGGTTACAGCGTCACTCGCAGGGAAGCAGACGGAGAAATCATCCGCGACGCTTGTCGCTTGACTTTGGGGGAAAGAGTCCGTATTCAACTGGCGCAAGGAAGCTTTAGCGCTAATGTGGATAAAATACTCAAGGAGTGACCGGCTATGGCAAAAGAGAGCTTTGAAACAGCTCTGGAAAAACTTGAAAAGATAGTAAGGGAGATGGAAGCAGGCGAAATGCCGCTGGAGGCGGCACTCAAGTCATTTGAAGAGGGCATACGCATGATTCGTTTCTGCTCGGGTAAGCTCGAAGCTGCCGGAAGACGAGTGGAGCTGCTTCTCGAAAAGGAAGATTCACTAGAAACCAAAATCTTCCAGGATGAACAAAGCGATGAACAATGATGATTTTCTGGAAGCCTATTTGAAGGACCGACGGGAAATTGTGGAATATGCGCTTCGTCGCTATCTGCCCGACGAAGACTCTTTGCCCCAGGAGCTTCATACGGCCATTCATTACAGCGTTTTTTCCGGCGGCAAGAGAATCAGGCCGATTCTCTGTATCGCCGCGCTCGAAGCCTGCGGAGGCGATATCGCAACCGCCATGCCGGCCGCCTGTGCTCTGGAGCTGATTCACACCTATTCACTGATTCATGACGATCTGCCGGCGATGGACAATGATGATTTCCGCCGGGGCAAACCTACCTGCCACGAGGTCTTCGGCGAAGCGACGGCAATTCTCGCCGGCGACGCCCTTTTGACGGAAGCTTTCGTCCTTTTGTCGCGCGCGGAAAAAATCCGCCTGCAAGCGGAGCGGCGTCTGGCGGTAATTCAGGAAATCGCGGGCGCCGCGGGCATGGCCGGTATGGTCGGAGGACAGGCACTGGACATGCTGGCCGAAACCGTCGCGCCTGATTTTGCGGGCCTCGAGCAGATCCATCGGCGTAAAACAGGAGCGCTCATCGAGGCGGCCGTCAAAACGGGAGCGATTCTCGCCGGAGCGGACGAAAAAAAGATTCAGGCAATGAGCCGCTACGGGGCCAACGTAGGCCTCGCGTTTCAAATCGCCGACGATATTCTCAATGTGGAAGGCGACAGTGGTATCATGGGCAAAAATACCGGCAGCGACGCGGCCCGCGGCAAAGTCACTTACCCGGCCCTGCTGGGGCTCCAACAGGCAAAAGACATGTTGACCCAATTAGTTGAGGCGGCCGTTGACAGCATAACTTCTTTCGATGCGCGCGCCCTGCCTTTGAGAGTGATCGCCCGCTATATTATGGAAAGAAATTCCTAGAGGTTTGTAACAAAAGATGAAGCAGCCGGAAACCACAAATCACGCTTTATTGCCGGGTATTGACCTTCCTCAAGACCTGCGCGGGTTGAGCGTGGCCGAACTCAACACGCTGGCTGCCGAGATAAGAAATCTCATCATCAACACGGTTTCCGTCACGGGCGGACATCTGGCTTCTTCGCTCGGTGCCGTCGAGCTCACTTTGGCCCTGCATTACGTATTCAGCACGCCCGAGGATAAACTCATCTGGGATGTCGGCCATCAGTGCTACACCCATAAAATCATCACCGGGCGTAAAAACAGCTTTCACACGCTCCGCCGACGTGGCGGGCTTAGCGGCTTCCCCAAGAGAGAAGAAAGTATTTATGACACCTTCAACGTCGGTCACAGCGGCACATCCATCGCGGCGGCTGCCGCCTTCGCCGAGGCCCACTGCCTCAAAGGTGACAAATCCAGGACGATCGCGGTTATCGGGGACGGCTCCATGACCACCGGCATGGCTTTTGAAGCTCTTAACTGGGCCGGCGACCGCAAAAAGCGTGTCATCATCGTATTAAATGATAACGAGATGTCCATTTCGCCCAATGTCGGGGCTCTCTCCTCTTATTTAAACAGAATCATGACCGGCGGGCGTGTCACCCGACTGAGGGGCGAGCTGAAAAACTTTCTGAAAAAAATACCTAATATCGGCGAACAGGTAATCAGGTTCTCGCGCCAGGTGGAGGAATCTGTAAAAACATTCGTCGTCCCGGGCGCTTTGTTTGAAGAGCTGGGCTTCACCTATGTCGGACCACTGGAGGGTCACCGCCTGGACCATCTGATTAAGAATTTCGAAAACATCAAAAACCTGGAAGGCCCGGTACTTGTCCATGTCATTACACAAAAGGGACGCGGCTATAAGTTCGCCGAGGAAAATTCTCCCGGCTACCATGGGATCGCTCCTTTCGACGTCGGCACGGGGATGACAATCCCTTCGGCCAGTCAAGCCCCTTCCTACACGGAAATATTCGGAAACACACTGGTTAAACTGGCCGCCGACGATGGGCGCATCGTCGCCGTCACCGCCGCCATGTGTGAGGGCACGGGACTGGACAAATTCCGCCAGGCCTTCCCGGAGCGCCTATACGATGTCGGCATCGCGGAACAGCTGGCGGTCACTTTCGCCGCCGGTTTGGCGGTTGAGGGATTTTTGCCGGTTGTCGCGATTTACTCCACCTTTTTACAAAGAGCCTATGATCAGATCCTCCACGATGTATGCCTGCAGAAACTGCCCGTTGTTTTTGCCGTGGACCGGGCCGGCATCGTCGGGGAGGACGGCCCTACCCATCAGGGGCTGTTTGATTTTTCCTATCTGCGAAACATCCCCGGCATGATCATAATGGCGCCAAAAGATGAAAACGAACTTCAGCACATGTTAAAAACCGCCGTCGGCTGCGGCGCCCCCGCCGCCGTGCGTTACCCACGGGGCAGGGGCCTCGGGGTGGCGCTGGATGAGGAAATGATGACTTTGCCCGTCGGCCGCGGCGAGCTCGTTTGCGAGGGCACCGACCTGGCCATTGTCGCGGCCGGCTCAACGGTATACCCGTCCTTGGCCGCAGCCGCAAAGCTCAAAACCGAAGGGGCTTCGGTAAGAGTGATAAACGCGCGCTTCATCAAACCTCTGGACGCTGACCTTATTTGCGCCGCAGCGGCCGACACACGTAAGATCCTGACGGTTGAGGAAAATGTTCTCGATGGCGGTTTCGGAAGCGCCGTTTTGGAACTCTTTTCGCAAAGAGGCCTCACCGGTGTGGCGGTAAAGCGCCTGGGTATAAATGACGAGTTTGTGGAACAGGGGACGCAGGCCCAGTTGCGTCGCGCACACGGAATCGACGAAGAAGCCATCCTCGACGCGACAAGGCAAATGCTCGCCGGCACGGCGCGGACTGACACAGATGAACAGGCAGATTAAAAAAACCCGTCTTGACCTTTTGCTCGTAGAGCGAGGCATAGCCCCCACCGTCGAAAAAGCCCGCGCCGTAATTATGTCGGGAAACGTCACGATAGATCGCCAAGTCGTGGATAAGGCCGGCCATATGGTGTCGGCGGACGCGGCGGTGTCGCTCAAAGCGGAGGCTCATCCCTATGTCAGCCGTGGCGGCGTCAAGTTGAGAGGCGCGCTGGAGCATTTCGGGCTGGATGTACAGGGCATGGCTGTGCTGGATGTCGGCTCCTCCACCGGCGGTTTTACCGACTGCCTTTTGCAGTCCGGGGCGCGTAAGGTATTTGCTGCCGATGTCGGATATGGCCAGCTGGCCTGGAAACTGCGCGAAGACCCGCGCGTGGTCGTGATCGAACGCACCAACATCCGTTACTACGACGGAAAACATCTTGATGAAAAACCGGCGCTCGCCGTTATTGATGTATCTTTTATTTCGCTGAAGACAGTCCTCCCCACGGTGCTCAGTCTTGTCAGCGCCGATGCCTGGATTCTGGCCCTGATTAAGCCGCAGTTCGAGGCGCGCAGAGAGGAGGTCGGAAAAAACGGTGTGATCGCAGATGCTGCCGTACACGACCGGGTCGTGGAAGAAATCCGCCTGTTTTGTGAATCACTGAACCTGGAAGTGACCGGCACATGCGCCTCGCCCCTTCCGGGACCGGCTGGCAACACAGAATTTTTTATTCTGGCCCGAAAGAAGCTTTAAATGGAGATCAAACTGGCTGAAACAGCGGGATTCTGCATGGGAGTGCGCCGCGCAGTGGACGTGGTTCTGGACATCGCCCAGCGCGCCAAAGGCAGGCGCATCTATACTTATGGACCGCTTATCCACAACCCTCAAACCATCGCTCTGCTTCAAAGCCGCGGCATAACAGCCGTGGAAAGCGTCAACGAGATAACCGACCCCCGAAACTCCTTCCTGATTGTCCGGGCGCACGGCATCGCACCCGAGGAGAGAAAAAAAATAAAGGCGAGCGGCGTCAAGATCATCGACGCCACCTGTCCGAAGGTCGGCTATGTCCAGGCCATCATTAAAAAACACACGGCACTCGATTACACGGTGGTAATCGCAGGGGACCGCAAGCATCCCGAAGTGGACGGGTTATGGGGTTACACCGATGGCAGGGGGATCGTCATCGCCACCGTGGAAGAAGCGAAAGACCTGCCTCCTATGGATAGAGTCTGCATTGTCGCCCAGACCACGCAAAACGCGGAATATTACGACCGTATTGTACAAAAGATTAAGGAAAAAAGCCCGCAGGCGGTTGTTTTTCACACCATCTGCTCTTCCACGGAAAAAAGGCAGGGAGAAATAATCAAACTGGCCCGCGAAATGGACGCCATCTTCGTCGTCGGCGGCAGAAACAGTGCCAATACCTGCCGCCTGGTGGATCTGGCCCAAAAAGAAAACAAGCCTGCTTTCCATATCGAAACAGCAGAGGAGATCAAAAACCGTGATCTGGCTTTGTATGGCAAAATCGGCATTTCCGCCGGTGCATCCACCCCGAACTGGATCATCGATCAGGTCATCGATACAATTAAAGAAGAGTATATGGTTCCCCTGAAAAAAGCCGGGCCTCTGCTCAAAGCCTGGCTGTGGGCTGTACGGGTCGATATTTATTCCGCAGTGGGGGCGGCGTGCCTGGCGCTGGCCGCCATGGCACTGCAAAAAATACCCCTGAACATATCATCGGTTGCCGTGGCTTCATTCTTTGTCTGGGCCATGCATGTGCTCAACCGCCTCAACCGAAGCAGAGAAGCGGGTCTTATCGGCTCCTTCCGCGAGACAGACTATCGGAAACACGCCGGACTCCATCTCACGGCGGCGGTCTTAGCGCTTTTGGGGGCCCTGATTTTGAGTTTCCTGAATGGATTTTTTCCTTTCATCGTTTTATCGTTTGTCGCCGTGGCGGGCGTTTTGTACAATATGAAAATTCTGCCGGCCACATATCGTTTCCGCAGGCTGAGCGACCTGCCCGGGTCAAAAAATATTTCCACCGCCCTGGCCTGGAGCATTGTAACGGCGGTTTTACCGGCACTTCACACCAATACGGGCTTTTCGGCAGCAATGGCGGTTGCTTTTCTTTTCACCTTCGGTCTGGTCTTTATCCGCTCGGCGATGCCGGACATTATGGAAATGCAAAGCGATAAATTACTGGGCCGCGAAACAATCCCCGTGGTCATCGGCAAGGAAAAAACCCAAATCATCCTGAAAGCTATAGCTGTGATATTATTCGTCATATTGCTGATTTCCCACCATGCCGGCTGGACTCCCGCGCTTAGTTATTTTCTTATTTCGTGTCCATTATATATATGGATTTGTTTAAGGGTTTGTGATAGAAGGGCGGGGTTTTCAGGGGCCTTTCTGGAAGGGGTTCTGCAAACGAGCTTTATTATTGCCGGTTTTGCTGTTTTCTGCTGGCGTTTCCTGATTTGACGGCACAAAGATACTTGACAGGAGCAACTAATCTATAATGAGGGGTTTTTTCACCCGATCGGTTGTGCTCATGGCCGCGTTGAGCGTCCTCGCGTGCGGTGGACTGCGCTACTCACAGCTTGACCCGGCTGCGGAAAGCTATCATCCAGGGCGGATCGCTGTGTTTCCGGCCGATGTCGGACCCCATAAAGAGGCAAGCCCGGCTGTGGAGCAGATTGCCGCTGAAGTATTAATAGAGAAGAAATGGTTCAAAAGCGTTGTCAGTGCCGAGTCTCTGGTCAGCCGCACAAGCTCGGACAAGGAGCTGGGCAAAGCCCTGGCCGAATACCTGTCCAAACTGCAGACGCTTAGCTACTCCGATCCCGCCTTGAGCCGGAAAATCGGTGAGCTGATTGAAGCGGACGCCTTTTTGCTGATTGCCGTTGATTACTGGAGTTATTATATTAAAAAAGATAAAAATCTGGGGAAGGTAAGCCTTGGTGTGCGGCTCATTGACGCGCCGAGCGGCAAGATACTGTGGAAAGCGGGACACGATAAAGAAGAGTCCTATACTTTTTTCAAGCCGGAGCTTTCCGTCATCGCACGGTCCGTCTTTAAAACTATGGTCGGTAAAATGCCGCACTGAACGGGAACCAATTGAGATAATTAAATAGAAATGGAGATAATCATGAAAGAAGAAGTGCAAAAAGCTCTGGAAAAAGTGCGGCCGGCACTGCAGGCCGACGGAGGAGATGTGCAACTGGTTGACGTCACAAATGACGGCGTGGTCAAAGTGAAACTGACCGGTGCCTGTCACGGCTGTCCGATGTCACAGATGACACTGAAAATGGGCATCGAAAAAATCCTGAAGCAACAGGTGCCCTCCGTGAAAGAAGTCGTATCCGTTTAAAGCCGGTGTCACGCCGGAAAGACGTTAATTTTTTATTCAAAGGAGATTTATAACAATATGGCGTATGTGATTACAGATGATTGTATCGCTTGCGGTTCCTGCGAAGATGAATGCCCGGTCGAGGCCATATCGGAGGGTGAGGACAAGTATGTAATTGATCCTAAATTATGCACGGACTGTGGAGCATGCTGCGATCAATGCCCGGTGGAAGCGATCGTGCCCGGGGAAGAAAAGTAAACAACAAATCTGCGAAATTACTTTTTGCCGGGGAAAAGTCCGTCTGTGAAAACGGATTTTTCCCCTGCTTTTTTCTTATTACCAATAAAAGGTACGGCATTTTTTTTTCGAGGCCTTCACTTCCATCGCACGGAGGGGAGATCAATGGGTAAGTTCATCACTTTTGAAGGGATTGAAGGATCCGGCAAATCCACACACATAAAATTACTGGCCGGCTTTCTAAATGATGAAAAGATACCGGCACTGGTCACGCAGGAACCTGCCGGAACGGAAATAGGCCGCAAAATCGGCGACATACTTTTTAACCGCCGCCACCGCGAGATGTTTTCCGAAACGGAACTTCTCCTGTTTTGCGCCGCCCGCGCCCAGCATGTGCGTGAAGTGATCATGCCGGCACTCGCGGCAGGCAAATATGTCCTGTGTGACAGATTCTCCGATGCCACCTTTGCCTACCAGTCCGCCGGAAGGGGACTGGATGCCGACTTTATTAGAACATTGAACGATTACTGCGCGCCGGGCCTCAAACCGGATCTGACACTTCTGTTCGATCTGCCGGTTGAAGCAGGGCTGCAAAGAGCGGCCAGGCGTGATGCAAAGCTCCATGATCCCTCTCTGGCCGACCGGTTTGAAAGAGAAAAAATTGATTTTCATCAACGTGTGCGCGACGGCTACGAAAGCCTGAAGCGGGCGGAGCCGGCACGGTTCCGTGTTATCGACTCCACACAGGCAGTCGGGCTTGTAGCGCAAGACGTCAGACGGCTGGTGATGGATTTCATTAAAAACGGGCACCAGCCCGGCCGGTAATTTCACCTCCTATGACATTTAAAGAAATTTACGGTCATTCCAGGCAGATCGGTATGCTGCAAAAAGCGCTTGCCTCGCGGCGGGTCGGGCACGCCTATATCTTCAGCGGTATTGCCGGTATCGGGAAAAAGACCACGGCACTCGCCTTCGCTTCAGCACTCAATTGCGGAGACCGGGCCGACCTTCCCGACGCCTGCGGAAGTTGCCCATCATGCCTCAAAATCAGCCGCGGCAACCACCCCGACATTCACATTGTGGCCTCAGACACTCAATTTATAAGGATTGACGCGATCCGTCATATTGAGCAGCAAATGACTTTCAGACCGCTGGAAGGGAAAAGGCGGGTCTTCATCATCGATGATGCGGATAAGATGAACGATCAGGCGGCCAACGCTTTGCTGAAAACGCTGGAAGAGCCGACCCCAGGGAACTTAATCATCCTGGTAAGCGCCCGCCCCCGGTCGCTGCCTCTCACCATTCTTTCGCGCTGCCAGCGAGTGAATTTCCAGCCACTGCCGGCCGACACTGTAGCGCGATGGCTTGTCGAGACAGGCGGAAAAAATACTCAACGCGCATACCTGCTTGCCAGCCTCTCCGGCGGCTCGATCAGTCAGGCACTGGAGCTGGATGCACAAGACTTGATGGCCTTCCGTGCCGAACTCGGCCGGCTGTTGTCCGCTTCACACACAGGCGAACCGATGAGTCTGCTGGCCCTGTCGGCTTTTCTGGGGGAAAATAAAAAGGAGATCCGCCAGGGCCTGAAAATCCTCAATACATATTTTCGGGATGCTCTGGTATACAAGGAAACATGCCGCGACTCCATGGTCGTAAACGCCCATGATCTGCCATGCGTCTCCTCGCTGGCGCGACGTTTGACAGGCAGGCAGATTCTTGACAATATCGCCCTGGTCGAACGCTCGGCGACGCTTTTGGAAATGAACGTGAACAAATCGTTGACATTGGAAACAATGGCATTTAAGCTTTCACTATGAAAATTTGAAACGGAACTGCAAAAGTGCTGACCAACATTATAGGGGTAAAATTTAAAAAGGAAGGTAAAATCCACAGCTTTGACGCCTGTGACCACATCCTGTACAAAAACGATCAGGTGCTGGTCAGCACGGACGACGGCGTCGCCCTGGGTATGGTCGTCACCGACGTTTCACGATGCGAGCCGGACCAGCTTCCTGCCAACCTGAAAAAAGTCCTGCGCAAGGCCACAAATGATGATCTGCGCGTCCTTGAAGAACGCGAGGCACAGGAAAAAGACGCAAAAAAATACTGCATTGAAAAAATCAGGGAAAAAAACCTGGCCATGAAACTTATCACCGTGGAGTCATTTTTCGATCGCAGCAAAATGATTTTTTATTTTACCGCCGACTCACGGGTCGATTTTCGGGAACTGGTCAAAGACCTGGTTACGAAATTTAAAACAAGAATTGAACTCAAACAAATCGGCGCCCGGCAGGAAACAAG
>CAYWRV010000010.1:0-24475 GCA_964460865.1 uncultured Smithella sp.
GACAGCACGGGTAGCTGTTGCAACATCGGGTCGGATTTCAGAGCGTTTAAAATCGCGGCGCCTTCTTTTTCCCCGTCGGTCAAGTTCATCACGATCAGATTGGGCATAGCATTGTATATATAGTCAAGTGCGGAGGGCATCGTGCCGAAAACAACAACCTGATAGGTGCCTTTCAGGCGTCGCTCAATGATTCCGTTGACAATGATGTCTTTGGAGACCACGACAATCGTTTTCATCTTCCCCGCTTCCCCCGTCTGCAGATAGGCACGGCGCCTCAGAGCCGGATGACGGCTTCCGCCACGGCGCGGCAGCTTCAAAAAGACCGGCAGGGCGCTGATTCGCAACGAATTGTCCGCCCAGAAGATACACTCAGATATCTTCGGCGGTGGCCATACTGTTTTCCATTTCCTCCAGCACGTCCAAAATATCCTGTTCGGCAAGGCCCAGCAATTCAAAAGCCACCGGATGAACTTCCGGCACAAGTTTTTCACCGGCAAAACCGATCCCGCGCGCGCGTACCAGCAGATCAGCCACGTGCACAATGGCAGTTTCGAGAGGGGCGTTTTTTGACAGAGGCGGCCGGTGATGGCATGAGATTACTTCAATGAGGTTTGCCGGGAAACGCCATTTCTCAGCCAGCCATCCCCCAACGTCGGCATGGGTGGCATTGAACTGCTTTTTCTCCGCCTCATAAATCGAGATATTTTCCTGACCGGCCTGCACCATCGCGTTTTCATATTCAGAGGCAAATTCCAGAATCAAAACAACCTTGCCGATATCGTGCAGCAGACCGGCCACGGAAACCTCCTCCGGCTCCTTGAGGTTTTTTTTCTGCGCGATGACGCGGGAGGCGATCGCGCAAGCCAGGGAATGCTCGTACAAACCGCTCATCGTTTTCTGCATCAGGTCAAAAACCGACACCCCCAGGAGCAGGCCTTTGATCACGTTCAGTCCCAAAAGCATGGTCGCGTGGGATACTGACGCGATTCTCCCGGGAAAGCCGTAAATCGCGGAATTGACCATTTTGAGTACTTTTGTCGTCAATGCCGGATCATTTGATATAAATGAGCTGATTTCCACAATGGTCACTCTGGGCTTTTCCAGAATTACAGACAGGCGTTTGAGCACGGCAGGTATGGTCGGCAGCGTGTGGATGTTTTCAACCTTGTAACGCAATATTTTCGGATCCATTTATCGATACAGCCCCTTTATGTGTTCTCTGACGGCTTTTTTGATAATACCCATAAACGGCTTATCATTGACAAGGGCAAAACGTGTCTCGAGATCGGCCAGTGCCTCCTCTTCCGGTATCTCCTGAACAGGGGGTCCATCTACAAAGACGAAAGCAATCTTCATATCCTGAATTCTTTCAATCCATTTTTCATTGAGTTCGGTGTCCTTGGCCAGCATGACCATGCCGGTCGGCCCGGTAATGGGTTTGGCCAGGATCATGCCCGGCTCAAGCTTTTCGACGAAAATTTTCCGCATCGGTCCTCCCTCGTGTATTTCAGCGGCTGTGCTGCCTTGCCTGCGTCTGAGGCTTTATGTAAAAGCAGGTTTAGTCAGCTCTTTTTCAATCTGATCGGAATCCGCGGCATTATAGAGCAGTATCCTTTTTAAATGATAGAAGCTGGACTCATCCATTTCCAGGAAAGAAGCTGTGGTCTCACGCGCGGTGGAGCGTAAAATCCTGGCTTTGATGTTTAACTCCACCTCTTTGTCCAAACGCAGACGGGCCACACATTCCGATCCCGGGTCAAACTTCCTGTCACTGTTGAATCTCAGGCCGGCAAGGCTGATGTTGCTGGTCTGAACCGGAATTGTTTCGCCTTCAAGAACGATATTCAGGTCAAAACTTACAGGCACTCTGGTTCGCTTGCGTCGCTCCTGGACCATGTGAGTTTCCTTTTGCCGGAAAAGCGGATAAGACTAAAAAACATAAACACTTACTTGGTGTGATCATGTTCATAACCGCTAATTTTGGTCAAGCGTGATTTTATGCAAATCCGGAAAAACAACCCTGTCCGGCTCCAGGCGGCAGCTTAACACAACCACGCCGATGCTCTCCAATGGCTGTGCA
Organism: uncultured Smithella sp.; assembly: GCA_964460865.1. GTDB lineage: Bacteria > Desulfobacterota > Syntrophia > Syntrophales > Smithellaceae > UBA8904. The sequence continues at coordinate 2,081 of CAYWRV010000010.1, forward strand.
TATTCATGCGAGAGCTGCTCTGAAATCACAATGGCCGCCTTCGTTAGTCCCCCCTGAGAGGCTTTGTCCATCAGAAGCCTTGCCGCTCCCGACAGAATGCTCCTGTCACTATTATCGGCCGCCACAACCAAAACATAAGCCGGCTCGCGCCCTCCCTGCTCCAGCAGAAATAATTCCCGGCCCTGGTCGTTACCCGTCAGATAGCCGCGGCCCGCCAGTATTTCAGACAATCGATGGAGAATCAGCCCATGATCGCAGGCTTCGGCGATATGGCAGGCGGGCGAGGTGGAAGGCCGGCCGATGAGCTCTTCACGGAAGGCGGCATCCGGAAAACTCAGAGACGTCTGCAGGGAAACAGGAGCCCTGTCTTTGAGCTTTCCGATTTTTCTTATAAACAAAGCCGCCTGTAACGCGAAGCGCGGACTGTCCAGTGCGCCGATCACCGCGACCAGCGTACGGCGACGCCCGTCTTCCATCGTCGCCCATACCCCGCGATAATGATCCCAAAACAATGATTTGCCTACACCTTTTTTCCCTCCGCCGATAATGCCGCGATGAACTGCGTAGGCACGCCCCGAGGTATCCACAGCAAAGGCGGCACCAGTTCTCCGATCGATGCCCGCCCATGGGAAATTTATTTCAGCGGTGATCGCCATCTGGCTGTCTTTTTGTGGCCTTTCTGTACCGAAGGCGTTCCAATAGCGAACTTCTTTGACGGTTTGAGAAAAAAACCAAATCCCCAGTTTTTCCGACCAGCGGACTCGCGCCTGGTAACTTGCTCCCTGATGCCCCAGTTTCACTTTAACCGGTTGGCCGGCAAACGGTTTAAATCTCCGGCTAAAGAGCCTGGCGTATTTCCTGATCAGTTTTTCATCGTCAATGATCCTGAGCATTTTATCTCCTCGCGTCCGGAATCACCAGTTATTACCTATGTAACCTAATCCAGCCGTTTTTTGAAGCGGGCAATTGCGCCGGCAAAAACAAACACCCCCAAAATGGTCATAAAAAAATATTGGGACCAAAGGACATCAAAACCCACACCCTTGAGAAAGATTCCTCTGAGAATAATCAGGAAATATTTGAGCGGATTTAGGTAAGTCAGCCACTGGACGGGCAGGGGCATGTTGGCAATCGGGAAAACAAATCCGCTCAGCATGAAAAAGGGGAGAATAAAAAAGAAAGTCATCATCATGGCCTGCTGCTGAGTTGCCGAAACAGTGGAAATAAACAAGCCGATGCCCAGTGTGGAGAGTAAAAATATACAGGCGGCCAGAACCAGAAGCGCGATGCTTCCCGCCAGGGGAATTTCAAACCAGAAAACGGCCAGTGCGATAACGACCGTCAACTGCAGAAGCGAGATGATGGTATAGGGAATTGTCTTGCCGAGGATCAGCTCAGAGGGTTTCAGTGGAGTGACAATGAGCTGCTCCATAGTGCCTGCTTCTTTTTCCCTTATAATGGCAATTGATGTCAACAAAAGGGAAATCAGCATGATGACAAAGGCCACAATGCCGGGCACAAAAAAATGCTGACTTTCGATGTTGGGGTTATACCAGGCGCGGATACGCGCGTCGATACGGCCGTAGTCCATCTTCGTGGGATAGAGCTCACGCAAGGTGTCACGGTTGAACCTCTCAAGCACGCTTGCGGTGTATGACAGGCGAAGCGCCGCCATGTTGCTCATCGAGCCGTCCACGATAATCTGGAGTGGCGCGGTCTTTCCCGCGTGAATCAATGCCGCGAAATCCGGTGCGATTTTAATCCCCATGTCCACCTGACCACGCAAAAGAAGATCTTCAAGTGCGCGGCTATCTTCAGGGGTGTGGGTGATATGAAAAATCCCCCCGCCGCGGAAGGCCTCGGCCAGCCCCCGGCTTTCAACCGTCCTCGAATGATCGATCAGAGCCACACGGATATAACGGATGTCGTAATTGACCACATAGCCGAAAACAAGCATCTGGATCAGCGGCGCCACAAAGAGAATCAGACGGTTTCTCCTGTCCCGCAGAAGCTGAATAAACTCTTTGCGTACGAGTTCGCGCACACGGATGCGATTCACAGGCCCTCCTTTTTCAACAGAATGTAATTGAGCACAATCATCAGCGTCCCCATACCGCCCAGCACGGCCATATCATGGCCCAGATAGGAAAGGCCGGTGCTGCGCAGATAAACGCCGGCCAGAATATCTATGTAGTATCTTGCCGGTACAAGATAGGTGAAGTACTGCAGCAGCGCCGGCATATTGATAATCGGAAAGACAAAGTTGGATAAAAGCAGGGAAGGCAAATAAGTGATCATCACCGCCGCCTGATTGGCCATCAGTTGTGACTTGGCGGCGGTGGAAATGAGAAGCCCCAGGGAAAGTGCGCATATCAGATACAATGATGTTCCGGCCAGCATCAGCCAGAAACTACCCTTGAGCGTGATGCCGAAGAGAACCTGCCCCAGCAGCATGGCAATGAGCACATTGGCCAGGGTGATAAAAAAATAGGGGATGGCTTTCCCCAGCAGTAATTCCCCCGCCGACACAGGCAGAGATTTAATGGTCTCCATTGTTCCCGCCTCAAATTCGCGGGCGATGACCAGCGCCGTGAGCATTGCACCGACGATCATAATGATGATCGCGATCAGTCCGGGAATAATGAAATTACGGCTTTCCAGGTCTTCATTGAACCAGACGCGCACCCGCCCGTCCACCGGCGGATGAATGAGCGCCATCCCCTGACGGTTTAAAAAGGAGGCCAGCAGACGGGAATTATAGGCCTCTACGAAGGCATTTACATAACCCCGTACCGCGCCTGCAAACACCGGATCACTGCCGTCAATGATCACCTGTAGCTGTGCCTCCCGGCCCGCTTTTATTCTTTTCATAAAGTCCGGCGGCACAATCACAGCCACAGACGCCTTTTCTGTATCCAGATAATCCGATACCTGCTTCGATGAATCAATGGCCGCGACAATGTCAAAGTAGGTAGAGGCGCCTAGTTTTTCTGTAAGTTCACGGCTGAGCGGCGTTTTGTCATAATCCGCGACAACGGTTTTTATCAAATCCACATCCAGGCTCAGGGCATAGCCGAAAAGGATGATCAGAAGCAGGGGAATGGCAAACGCCAGATACAGGCTGCGATAATCACGGATAAGGTGATAGAACTCCTTGCGAACAATTGCTTTGAGCCTTATGGGATTCACGGTCCGTCTCTCTTCATCAAAGCTACAAAGGCATCCGCGAGATCAGCGTCGGGATTGCCGGGACAGGTCTCGCTGATAATTTCGTCCGGCGCCCCTGCTGCTACAATATTTCCCGCATTAATCATCGCGATACGCTCGCAAAAGCGGGCCTCATCCATATAATGAGTGGTCACAAAAACCGTTGTCCCGTCTGCGGCCAGACGCCTGATAAAATCCCAGAAATGTGCCCGTGTAATAGGGTCGACACCGGATGTCGGCTCATCGAGAAACAAAACCTGAGGTCTGTGTAAAAGCGCGCAGCCCAGCGCCAGGCGCTGCCGCCACCCCGGCGGTAATTCTCCGGTCAGGCGATCACGGACGTCATTCAACCGCGTCAAGGTTAAAATCCACCTGGTGCGCTCCTGCCATAGCCGCGGTGATATATCGTAAATTCCCAGATAAAATCGGATATTTTCGGCAGGCGTCAGATCTTCATACAAAGAGAACTTCTGCGACATATAACCGATCGCCTGCTTGATGCTCTCCGGCTCGCGCAAAATATCAAAGCCGGCAACACTGCCCGAACCGGACGTGGGCGTAAGAATACCGCACAGCATCCGGATCGTCGTTGACTTACCTGAACCGTTCGATCCCAGAAAACCGAATATCTCGCCCTTTTTCACTGAAAAAGAAATCCTGTTGACCGCGACAAAATTACCGAATTTCTTTTCCAGGCCGTTTACGTTGATGGCATCAGTACTGGAAGGAATCATCTGCCAGCCCCTTGTCCGCCTGCCTGATTCTCGCGACGACAGCCGCCTCAAGAGATGGGTAATTTCCCTGCATCAGCTCCGGCTCACCCTGTTCCAAAAGAGTGCCCGCATGCATGAGAGCCAGCCGGTCGCACTTTTTCGCCTCATCCAGATAAGCGGTGGACACCAAAATCGTCATACCTTCGTCTTTCATCTGAACGAGCATATCCCAGAACTCGCGGCGTGACACAGGATCAACTCCGTTGGTGGGCTCGTCGAGAATCAGCAGTTGAGGTTCATGCACCAAAACGCACGCCAGGCCGAGTTTTTGCTTCATGCCTCCGGAGAGATTGCCGGCCTGCCTGTCCATAAAAGGCAGCAGATTGGAAAACCCCAGATATTTTTCCTTTCTCCTTTTTCTTTCCGCGCCGGCGATTCCGAAAATATCCATGAAAAAATCCATGTTCTCGCCGACAGTCAGATCTTGATAAAGACCGAAACGCTGGGGCATATAGCCGATAAGGTGCTTGATTTTTCTGCGTCCGCCAACCGAATCCAGAGTGCCGATATAAATTTTGCCGGCCGAGGGCCTCAGCATCCCCGCGACAAGCCTGAGCACACTGGATTTGCCCGCCCCATCGGAGCCTACCAGTCCGAAAATTGTTCCCCGGGGAACAGTAAAAGAAACCTCTCTGAGGGCTTGAACCTGTCTGAAAGAAAGAGAAATACGGCTCACCTCCACATAGGCGCGAATATCACTTGCTGAATCAGCCATATGCGGCTCCGCTACTGATGGAGACGTGCATCTGCAGGCATTCCCGCCTTGAGATGGCGTGACGGGTTATCGATAGAAACCTTGACCAGATAAACAAGCTTTACCCGCTCTTTCTTCGTTTGGATTATTTTGGGGGTAAATTCTCCTTCGGGAGAGACAAAGGCCACGACGCCGGTAAATGTTTTATCAGGAAAAGTATCTATTTTCACATCAGCCGCGGCACCGGGTCTCACTTTCCCGATTTGAGTTTCGGGGACGTATATTTTTAAATCGACACGCGACAGATCCGAAATTGTGATGACTTCCCTGCCGGGAGCGACAGTCTCGCCAGGCTCTACATTCCTGCTGATCACCACTCCGGACGTGGGCGATATCAGCCTCGTATAACCCAGTTGAACTTCGGCCTGAGCCATTGCCGCGCGGGCAAGATCGACCTGGGCCGCAGCAGCATCAATGTCCCGCCGGGCGATATCAATTTTCACCAGATTGCCCCTGGCCAATTTAAGGACCGATTCGCTCTCCTCCAGGCGCGAGCGGGCGACATCGTAGCCCAGCCTTACGGAATCACGGTCTCTTTCCGTAACTACACCCTCGCGAAACAGCTCTTCGAAGCGCTGATAATTCTTCTCAGCGTCGGCAAGCACATCTTGCGCGGTTTTCAGGCCGGCCTCGGCACGGGCTACCTCCGCAGGCAGGGTTTTCATTGCGGCCAGGTGAGCCATTTCGGCCTGCTTTTGAGATTGTCTGGCGCGCTCCAGGCCGGCACGGGCCTGATCATATCGTGCCTGATACTCAGCGCGGTCAAGCTCGGCAAGCAACTCTCCTTCTGCAACATCCCGTCCTTCACGGACATACACGGAAACTACGCGCCCCGGCGCCTGAAAAGACAGGTTAGCCTGGGTCGTTTCAATAATTCCGGAAAAAAACAAAGAGTCGGAATCAGAATTTCTCTTTGCAAAATAAACGCCCCCGCCCGCCCCGGCAAAAAGCACGACAAAGACAATGATGATCACTCGCTTTTTCAATCGATACCTCCACGCTGTTTCTTGAGAGCCCCGAGCACAAGCAGGGCGACCGCCTGGCCTGCCGTACCATTTAATTTTTTGTCGAAGCGTTTCATTCCGGCGGGCAGGAGCTTTTGCCTGTCTTTAATTGTAGCGGCCTTCTTATAGATCAGGATGGTGCCCATGATCATGCAGTGGATGAGAAACGGATTTACATCAGCAAAGAAGCCTTTCTTTTTTCCTTCCTCGAGAATGCCCGCCAATATCGTCACTACGCGGGCAATGTCTCCGATCACGACGTGCGGCAGATGAGCCCCGTCAGAGGCGACTTCCCTGAGCAGGATCGGGGGAAGCTCCGGGTTATCCTCCACGGCGGCATCGATAACCTCAATATAAGCAGCTAGCTTGTCACGTGGATGGCCTGCTCCCTCCACGGCCGCGGCAATCTTCGACGCCACATCTCCCAGTACCTGATGAATTACGCCGGCATAAAGAGTGTCTTTATCCCCTATCTGATAATATAGCGTGGCTTTGTTCACGCCTGCCCGACCGGCGATTTCATCCATTCGAGCGCCGCTGTACCCCCTTTCAGCGAAAACGCCGCGCGCCGCCTCGAGTATCTTAAGAGCGACCTTACCTGCGGTTTGTTTCTCCTTCATCTGTTCATCACCCGCGTCTCTCTTCACCACCATGGCAAACGCCTCTGCGGGAAGAAATCATCTGCATTCAGCGTGCTTGTTTCGGTGCATTCATAAAAACACCTGCCAAATCCGCCGCCGCCACCGTGCGTGTTGGCGGCGGATACGATTCAACCGAATGGTTTAACCAAATGGTTAAATGTTTGCCAAAATAAAGTCAAGTTGATTTTAGGAGGTGGGAGGTAAAAACGAGGGGCGCGGAGATGGCTTTTGCCGCCCCCGCGCCCGCGAAATTATTTGTTCTTGTCAATCTGAATAAAAGGAGTCGCGCCGCCCGTAACGTTCGGCAGTTTGCCATCCCACTTTTCGATGGCCTTGATCTGCGCTTCAATCTGCCTGAGCTGAATCAGTTCCGGTGAAATCACCTGTCGCTGCAGACGCAGCGCTTCTGCCTCGGCTCTGGCGGAAGTTATTTTCTGTTCCGCCTCTACCTTGATGCGCTCCAGGTCGCGCTTGGCCCGCAGTGCATTTTGTTCCGCAGTCTGCTTGGACTCAATCGCTCTATTGAATTCAGAGGAAAACTCAAAGTCGGTAATAGACAGATCCACCACAACTATGCCGTAAACTCCCAAACGATCGCGCAGGTAGTTGCGCACTTCCGTCTTCAAAGTTTCCCTCTTGGAAATCAACTCTTCTGCCGTGTAGCGTGCCGCCGCCGCTTTGAAGCTTTCTTTCAGGGCGGGATCAATAACGCGTTCATTGTAGTTCAGGCCGATGTTGGCGTACATGGAACCGGCTTTTGACGGATCAAGATTATAGTTGAGCACCATCGTCGTTTGCACGGTCTGGAGGTCGCGGCTGGCAGCTTCCGTTTTCGTTGTCGTTTTTTCGACTCGCACCGACATGAATACTACTTCTTCCGCAAAGGGTATCTTGAAATGCGGCCCCGGCTCGACCACACGGTTCACCTCGCCGAAGCGCAGCACCACACCGCGCTCGCCGGCGTCCACGCCAAAATAAGTGGCAATGATCAATAAGACGATCACGACCACCGCGATAATTATACCTACCGTTTTCCCCGGCATTTTTTGCCCGTTCATAGTTATACCTCCCATCTGTATAGTTCCAGGTTCATGCCGCCATGGAGCGGGTTGCAGCGTTTAATTTTAAGCAACTGAACGCAAATGAATTTAGCAGAATTCGTAAATGAGTCAATACATTTCGCTTGGCTTTCTCCTGCCGTGCAATTTTGTTTGAACCAGGCGGTTCGCTTTACGGTCAAAACCCTATTAGTTTCTTATTAAAGCTGCCGCAGGGGCTGATGAATCACTATCCCGGGCCTGGGTGTCGAGATGCTGGACAAACCAAAAAAACAGGCGGCAGATCCGACAGGGGCTGCCGCCATTAACCGTTGAGATGAGCGCATAGAGCGCAACAGAATTAGTGTCTGACAAAATCCGTGGCTTTTACGGACAGCCTGTGAACCCCCTCCATCTCCGTGGATAAAATAACCATAAAGGGGGTCTGCCCGCCCGGAGGGATTATCTCTTTGGAGGCATTTGCTTTTTTGAGCTCTCCGAGCAGTCCGTTTTCATCGAGGCTTTCCAGCTTCGCGTCACTAAGAACATTACCGCCTAGTGTCTCTTTTGTCACCAGCAGTGACCCGTCGGCATTATAAAGATTGGCAGATATTTTAATTCCGGAAACGGGAAAGGTCGCTGTGTTTTCCGCAGTACCTTCTATGATCCGGATACTTCTGCCAAGTCTGGTGTTATATACTAATCTTTGACGTACATTAATCAACTTTATCTCTTTGGCGGATGTTCCGGGCACAGTTAAACCGGTTTTGAAAATATAACCCAATCCGGGAATGGAGGGGCCGGAGAAAAACCATAAATATCCACCACCCAGCAGAAGCGCAAGGACAATGACCAACCCGATCCACTTGCCTTTCCCACCCTTTCTGGCGGGCGCGAAATCGTAAACTTCACCGTCACTTTGCTTATCAAAACGCGCATCGGCTGGAGCACTTTCCTTGCCGCCCCGTTTGTCCGTCTGAACTTGAGCCTGCGCTCTTTTTTTCGCATCCGGCAACTCATCCGGGGGGGCTAAAGGCTTGATGGTTCCATCATAACGTGTCATTATTTTAATGCTTTCCAGCGGCTTTACGGCCGGTGTCGGAACCACGCGCGGTGACACAGGCCTTTGCTCAATATCAAAATCGAACATAGGGTCAGCCTGTAGCCCCTGCCTTTGTGCAGCACCTTTTGATTCTGTGTGTGGCTCTTCAAAAGGGGACTTCGGGAAGTCTTTGTCGATGCTTATGCCACCCGCTTCGTTTTCAGATATCACCTCAGGTTTGACATCAATTCGCCAATCTGTTTGGGCCGCAGCAGGAGCTTGCAACTCGAATTGGCTCTCATCTGCAGGGGATCCAGCTTTCAGCCTGTCATCCCCCGGGGCCCGAAGATCAGCAATAACTTCATCCCCGGCAATGGTGGACAAAAAATCATCCAGCTCCCGTTTTTCTCTCGCCAAATCAAACAACTCATTTTTATTATCCATGTATTCGTCCTTGTGGCATATCAATCAGGGTTAAAATTTTACTTATACACGTTATGCCCTTTTGCTTCCGCCGAAGCTTTCTCCGGTTGATTTTGCTGCGTCTTTTGAGCCGGTATACGAATTATATCATTGCAGTTACGGCAGATGAAAATCATGGCGGCGCCTTTCAATTCTTCTTCCTCAATGACATACTTTTCTCCACACTCCTCACAAAATATGATCATCTCACGGATACCTGCTCAAGGGGCTCGCCTGAAATCACGCCTATCGCCGGCAGCCAGAACCCCACAACACTTATACAGAAACCAGGCGACTTCACCGCTAACGCATACCCTTGAGGAACCGGATCTCTTCTTTCAGTGCGTCGAGCTCGGCCTGGAAACTCTTTTTAATCTCTTCTATCGCGTAAACAAATGCCTCATGCGGCGGCAGGTCTTTCATAGCCGCGACCTTGCTTTCAATGTCCTGTTCCGGCACGGGCTGTTGTATTTCGTCGACCTCAACCTGCGCCTCCCCGGCATCCCCTGTTGATTCAAACGCCTGTCCGGCAAACTCAAAAACAGGCTCTTTTTTCGGCCCTCCTTCAATGGCAGCCTCATCGGTCAGCTGACCAAGCTGCTTATCTTCCGCTGGGACCACGGCTTCCTGTGGTTCAGTAGTATCGGCTTTATCTTCCCACCGCTCATCGGGCTGAGCCACGGCTGAAAGATCTTCGTCAACCTCATCATAAGTGACAGCTTCCTTCTCGGCGTCAAAGTGAGCGCCCAAGGCCCAAGTTCTGTATTCTTTGATGCTGTCGACAAAGATGGCGTACTTCCTCGATTCGGTTATCTCTTCGGGAACCATTACCTTTTCAAACTGATCATATATCGATAAAAGCAAGTTGGCGGAGTCCTGGCTCGTGCGTATCCCTCGGACGCGTATATATCTGCCGATAAAGCGAAGAATCCTCAAAAAACCCTGAATAATGCGATCTCCCGTATACAATAAATACAATTTATTTATTTCCTCTTCCAATTGCTCAAGAATCACGTCGCTGATTTCCCATTCTATGGACAAAATTATGCTCTTCATGTCTTTGAGCGGAGAGCTGTAAACAGCGGAGGGAGGCATGATAAGATCTTCTTCCCGTTCAAGGAAATCAACGGATCCCGGTGTGGCCTTATCGATGATGGTTTTTAAATCATTCTGCTCATCGGATTCGATCACGGCGCCCGTTTCTGTCGCGTCGGGGCCGAATATTGTCTCAAATCGTTTTTCAATGTCCGACATGAATTTTGATTTGCCTTCTGAGGGGGCAACATCATCCTCCGGCTTTTCCATCTGCTCAATGGAGTTTTCTACAAAATCTAACCCTTCGGGGGTTGGTTCTTCATCAGTCGAAGAAGGCTCGGCTTCCTCCGCGGGCGATGGTTTGGTGTTTAATGTTTTCTGCGACCGATCATCTTCGGCAAACAAACTGTCCAGACGGCTTTCTACACCCTGAAGAAACGATGATTCTTCTTTCATAGTCATTTTACGGCTCCTATTTCAGTTGCTTTTCCAGAGACGACATTGTCAGATAAATAATCTTCTTAAGAGTCAGAACAACGTTTGTCCCTTCCACAGCACTGGCCTCAAACGTGGGAACTTTGAGCTCCGAATTCAAATCTTCATCCAGTGTTTGGATATCCAGAATTTCTACGCCCTGCTTTTCCAGGTCTCTTTTATTGTATTGAATGACTAGGGGAATTTCACGAATATTTTTATTATAGAGAGTCAGGTTTTCTTCCAGGTTACGGATGGATATAATATTTTTGTTGCGGCGGTCGGCTGCGGAATCCGCTACAAACACCACCCCGTCAACTCCCTTTAGCACCAGCCGTCTGGTTGAATTGTATTTTACCTGGCCGGGAACCGTGTAGAGCTGTATCTTGACGTCGTAGCCGCTGATTTTCCCCATATCAAAAGGGAAAAAATCAAAAAAAAGCGTCCGGTCACCTTGGGTTTTGACCGTCACCATCTCGGAATTTACCTGTGTGCGGCATTTGTCGTACACATACTCCAGATTCGTTGTCTTGCCGCACCTCCCAGGGCCATAATAAACTATCTTGGCTTGGATAACCTTATCTTTTAAATTAATAAACGCCAAAATTGCCCCCCTGCAAATCCAACGCCGCCATGCGCCACCTACCCTTACATTCTCCAGCTAGGAAACCAACACTTCGAGCAGTTCCTCGACCACCTTGGACATTTTGAGCCTGAGGAAGCCAAGTGAGATCTGATTATTAAAAACGTTTACCAGCAGCAGCTCCTCGTTTACCTTGCAGAAATAAATATTCTCCTTCTCTCCCTTGTGGAACAGCAGGGAAAACTCGTCTTCACCGATAATTTGCGCCATGCAGCTCATCGCTCCGAAATTGGCTGCGGCAAGCGCGGCCAGCGAATATAAATCGATAGTTTCATTGCCGTCATTAATCGACGCAATGACGTTGCCGGCCGTGTCGATAAGCATCACATTCTGAACGCCGGAACCAATAAGATTTTCAGTTAAAGTCTCATGAATTTTATCAAGCTGCTTTTGACCTAAAATCATATCTGCATTCCCTCATATTCAGAATATTTCAAACACGAGCCGTATTTGTGCACGGCACACCCCCGCTTCAATTTCACGCTTGTGCCCCTTCCCGACCACCTGCACAAAAAACACAAACGGGACCGATAAAGCGTAATTTACCTATATTGCCGAACATTATTATATTATTTATGAATTTTTTTCAAGTATAGAACTTGCGGTATCTTTCATTCTTTTGACCAGCTCATCCGTATCCCGCATCTGCATCGCCCTGTTGAGCGAAATCCCCGTTCTGGTGGCAAGCTCCATCCTTCCTTTCAGACCAGCCTGTTCCTGGACTATTTCAAAAATACGCACCAATTTCTCTCCCATGAGTTCTTCTCCCCCTATATAACTTAAGAAACAACCGCATCCTCAAAAGCATTGATCACGGCGGGCAAGACGATGTTGAGCAATAGCCCGAGTTTAACAAGTTTTTTATTTATCGTCACCGTCCATTGGTAATCGCCGAAAGGAATGACCAGGACAGCCATATTCCCTGCGGCATCTATATAATAGTATTGTCCCAGTTCCGCCGGGTAGGTTTTCAGCGCGCTTCGTATTAACGAGGTGGCGTCGTTGAGTATCGTCGCCTCCGCGACGTTGGCCTTATCCGTTGCAAGCAGCACCTGCCCGTCGTCGGTAGTGATAATGCAAGAAGCGACAAAACCATCGCCCAAGTCTTTTTTGAGAATGTCCATACAAACGTTCAACTTCTGGATATTCATGGAGCCTCCTTTTGTGACGTCACATTATCTTAATTTCATTAAATACCTTGAGAGCTTCGGGCATGATTACGTTACGTAAAAGCCCCAGCGTGCACTTGTCGTTTTTAAATAAAACACACCATTGATATTGATCGTTTATGAGAACAAAAAGACTCTGCCTGTCTTTCAAGTCCAGAATATAATATTCGCCTAAGCCTTCGGCCTTCGTGTCGGCTAAAGATTTTTTCAAAAAATTCGTCAAACGCAAGATAGCTTCAGTCGCCTCAGGGGCATCATGCCGGGAGGCAACGATCTTGTTGTCATCGATATGGGAAATACTTGCCGCTACGAGCGCCTCACCCATGTCCTTGGCCATCGTTTCCAGGCAGACGCTTAATTTTTCATACCGGGCCTCATCTTCGACGTCTTCGAGCGCATCAATCCCGCCTGCTTCTTCAACCTCTTCATCATCTATTTCCTCTCCTTCGTCCCGAATCTCGTCATGAAGGCGGGAGCTTTCCATCAACAACAGCATCAAGTTTTTGTCTATTTTTCTGGCCACCCCGCTGGCGTTGAGAATCTGTTTTATGTTCAGGCGTACATTCTCCCATGTGATCATCTCCATGGCGGCTTTTTCGCCTCCCAGTTCACCGCAAACCGCGTCGTAGAGTTCCCCTTGCACAAAACAAAAATGCCCCCAGTGGTCCGCATTAAGATAAACCTCCATGATACATGTTTGACGCTCCATGGCAATTACCTGCAGAAAACTTCCCACGGACAGACCAAACAGCGGCCAGCGCTGAAGTTCATCTTTGATACCCGAATTGGCCATCGGTACAGCTTCCAGTTCGTCGTTATCAATGATTAGTGTAAAATCCTTTTTCACGGTTACCTCATTAAATATGACACCAATTTAACTACTTAATATATCGTTCTTTTATTCTTTTAAAGCGAAAGCCGATGAAACGTGAGTTTCATTGTGTTCCCGCTCCCTGTTTTCTGTGGTTTCTTGAAAGTGTGCCCCCCGCCCTGATGGACAGAGCGTCAAGTATGTTGTCTGCGACACTGTTGATATCCAGCGGCTTTTCGAGATAGCGGAAAACTCCCATGCTGCTGACAATCTCTTCAATTTTCGGGGTACCGAAAGCCGTCATCAGAATTACCGGAATTTTGGGATAATTCCTGTTCATATAGGCCAAAAGCTCAAACCCGTCCATCTTCGGCATGCTCAAGTCAGTAACCACCAGATCGATAACCGGGGAGGATTTGAGAATTTTTACCGCGTCAGCCCCGTTAGTTGCCGTGTGCAGGTTAAAATATTTTTTATATACGCTCAGCCCATCAGCAATGGTCAGAAGCAGAGGCTCTTCGTCGTCCACGATCAGCACTTCGCGTACCCGCCCCTGCCTTCCATCTTTATTACCTTTATCAGTGAAACTGCCCATCTGTCCGCCCGACTTATCTAATTCACCAGTAAATCCGCCATAACCCACCGCTATAGAGAACAAAAGTTATCTTACTCGCGACTGAAAACAAATCAAGCAAAAGACGTGCCCGGCATAATTACTCGAGTAAACGCCTATATTATCAGGCAAATCATCTTCAACATGCCAGTAACACACCACTCGGGTGAGCAAGTCGAACAGTTCATTTTGGCCAGCGAGGTAACCTGTCTATCACAAAAATACAAAAAAAACTGCCATGAAAATTTTCTTGACAACGCCGGTCAGCGCAAGTATTCTTAATTACTGAAAAGTCCCTGACGAAAAGGCAAACTAAACATTTTTAAGTGGGCAATCGGGACACTGGCGTCGATTCTAAAGACGTTAAAAAACAATCACTGAAGAAAGAAAAATCTTTTAAACAGGATGGGGATTGGGTTAAGGTATTAATATCAACCACAATTACGAGAGAGGTAATCTTATTATGAGCTCAAAAAATAATCTCAATGCGGCACAAAAAGCGCTTTCAACAAAACTCACCGGATTGATTGCGGTTGTTGTCTTAATCGCACTTGCAGGTTTATTTCTTCAAAAGCTGACCACAGGCGGTGACGCCTTCGGGAACTATCAAAGATCCGTAAAACTCTACAATGATGTCAACGCAGTCCACTCCAATCTATATAAGATAAAAAACATGGTGGCGACAGGCCAGAGCAGACAGGAAATTACCAAAATATCCGACCAGCAGCTCGCCTCCCTTAATAAGTCTCTGAACGACACCAAACTCGTTATGGAAGGCAACGTGAGCGTAGAGCAGAAGAAATACTATAAGGCCATCACGGAAAACCTGGCCGAGTATCAGAAATCAGCTGCACAGGTCATGCGCCTTGCCCCTATGGGGTCGGACACAGCGTATTTCACCATCGCAAATGAAAGAATCGATAATATTAATCTGCTTTTTCATCAATTGCTGGAATTTGAAGGAAATCTGGCCGTCAAGGAAAGTGGTTCTTCTCTGCTGTCTTATTTTTTTGCGATTTTGCTCATTGCCATGCTAGTTGTCGGTGTCGTCGTTACACCGTCTCTGACCAAAAAAATGATGGAAAGCTCTGTTGTCGTGCCGCTGCAGGAGACATCCGGCGTTCTTCGCGAATACACTGCGGGAAAATATGGCAGACAGGTCAACTGGGATGCGGATGACGCGATCGGCGAATTGGCAAGTGCCGTAAACGGACTTCGTGCCAAAATCAGTTCCTCTCCCGCCCCCAAGACAGCTGACGGGCAACCACAGGCTCCAAAATCCACTAGCCAGGCAACGGAGACACCCGAGGATAAGGCAAAGTCTTTGTCGGACATGATCAGGAAATCACCTGAGGAGAGGTCGGCGAAACACCTGGTCACGTCATCAAAAAAAGCTATCGATAAACTTCAGGAGATTTAATATCAGTGAAGAAGCTCAATGTAAATATCTTACCTACTGAGGAGGAAAATATGGGTCATCTAAAAAAAATCTCATGTCTACTGATTGCCGCATTGATGATCTTTTCGGTAAATTACGCAATAGCTGCGGAAATAGTCATCGGTTTCTCCGGCCCCCTGTCCGGTCCTGCGGCCGAATACGGGCAAGACTGCCTGAACGGTATAGAGATGGCTATCCGGGAGATCAATGCCTCGGGCGGTGTCCTGGCTGATGGGAAAAAATTCACTTTCCGTCTGGAAAAAATGGATGACAAGGCCAGCCCGGAATTGGCGGCAGCCAACGCGCGGCAGCTTTTGGACAAGGAGGCGCTGGCTATTTTCGATCCGGTCTTTTCCTCTGCTGCAGCACTTCTCAAAATCAACGAAGAAGAATGCGGCGAGTTCATTGTGATGGGATACACCTCTTCCGCTCAGGCCGACCATACAAAAAATGATCTCCTGATCATAAATGTTCCGGTGCTTACCGGTTATGCGAAGATCTATACGAACTATGCCTGGGAAAAAGGGTGGCGAAAAGCAGCAATGGTCGTAACACAGGGTGTCTACGGTGATGAGTGGCGCGACAGCTTCAGGGCCGCTTGGGAAAAAAAAGGAGGGGCTATCACTGCAGATAAACCGGCTAATTTCTACACGAGAACAGATTTTGTTGCCCCTTTGACGGCAGCTATCGCAACCAAACCTGATACCATTCTCATCGGCGGCCCTTCAGGCACAACAGCTTTGGCCATTGCGCAAGCCCGCCAAATGGGCTTCAAAGGTGGTTTTTTAATCATTGATCAGGCAAAACTGGACGTTATTGCCCAGATGCTTGACGGAACCCGCTTGCTGGAGAATTCCATCGGTACCGCTAACGCAAACTCACTTCCTGTTCCGGCCTATGCCGCCTTTGAAAAAAAATACAAAGACACCTATAAAAAAATCAATACTTGGGAAACGGTTCTTCACTATCAGGCTATGCTCGCACTAGCCAAAGCAATAGCCAGCGCAGGAACGCAGGATAATGTTTATGCCGTCCGGGCGGCTTTTCCGAAAGCCTTCCCCATGATCGGCGACAAGTACCCAGCGGAGATATTTTCTGTCTCTCCGGCAGGCCGTATGTTGATGCCTATCGTTACGCAAGTCGTGCAGGGAGGTAAGTTTTCTCAGGCGACTGCTTACATCTGGTGGACAAAAACAAATGTAGAGTTTGAAAACATAAAGAAAATTTCAAAAATCCCCGTACCCATAAAACAAGTCAAGTAGGATAGGGGTGAAACCGCAAGCCACGCTTACAAAACGACTAACTAAAGGCCCTAGGCTTTTCTGAACAACGGAAAACACAGGGCTTTCTTTTTTTGGTACAGGTACAATCCCACATGAATGGTCAAGCACTCCCCTATCGCGTTGTCTGGCATACTCTGTGTATCTGTTTAATGTCTGTCAGGCCTTGAAAGGACTTGAGTATTCCGTCCTGATAAAGAGTCAGCATCCCTTCCGACATCGCGATATTTCTAATCACTTCGATACTTTCTCGTCGCTCGATAGAGCGTTTTTTTATTTCCTCACTATTTAGGAGCAGCTCATGGATGCCTATTCTTCCCCGGTAGCCTGTCTTATCGCAGGCGTCACAACCTACGGGACGGTAAAGCGTAAGGTCTTTTGTGTAGGCAATTTTTTGCAGCTTGAAATATTCAGGCCCGTAACCTTCCACTATACGATCGAATTCCTCCTTCGAGGGATGGTAGGGTTCCTTACATTTTTCGCAAAGCACCCGCACCAGACGTTGTGCCAGAACTCCCAGAAGTGAGTCAGCGAAATTCAGCGGGTCAATGCCCATGTCCAGCAGGCGGGAAATGGTTTCCGGGGCACTGTTGGTGTGCAGTGTGCTTAAAACCAGATGGCCGGTAAGGGACGCCTCGACCGCAATTTTTGCCGTTTCAAAATCTCTCATCTCGCCGACCATAATAATGTCCGGATCCGCCCGCAGGAAGGAGCGCATGGCAGCCGCAAAATCAAAGCCGATTTTTGGCTGCACCTGGACTTGCCTGAGTCCTTTTTGGGTGATTTCTACAGGGTCCTCAGCTGTCCAGATCTTTCTGTCCGGTTTATTGATATGGCGCAAAATCGCATGAAGCGTTGTTGTTTTTCCCGAGCCGGTCGGTCCGACGCAAAGGATCATGCCGTAGGGCTGTTCGCAAATCCTCAAAATCTCACGGTAATTCCTCGGTGTCATTCTCATGGCCTCCAGAGGCAAAGTGTCACCTTTGGCCAGAATACGCATCACCACATCTTCCACGCCGCCCTGCGTGGGGATGGTTGCCACACGCAGCTCGATTTCACCCACACCCGGCTTTTTGATTTTAATCTTGCCGTCCTGCGGAACTCGTTTGACGGTAATATCCAAATTGGACATCACTTTTATCCGGGAAACAATTGCAGCGCGGTAACTGTAGGGTAGGGTTTGATAAAGTGAGCAATCTCCGTCGACCCGGTAGCGCACAAGAACATTTTTATCCATCACATCCGGTTCGATGTGAATATCAGACGCCCGACGCAAAAAGGCGTCATTGATTATTTTGTTCACGAGCTGGATAATCGCACTATCTGATTCTCCTATCGACTCTTCTTGTTCATCGTCCTGTGCGTCATCAGCTGCGTCGAGCCTTCCGATCAGCTCTGTAAAAGTAGCCTCTTGGGAATTTTCCCGGTAAAAAAATTCAATATACTTTTGAATATCTTCTTTGAGGGCAAAGTCATATTTGATGTTTTTAGTTTTGAGAAGATTTTCAATCGTATCCCGCTTAATAATATTCTGAGGGTCATCAACGAGAACACGAATCATATTATAATGACGTGAGAGCGGGACCCACTTTTCCCTCATCAAATACTCTTTTCTGAAGTTCTTGAGCAGATCGCCAGGAATGGGTGTATTATGATCGAACTGTACAAAATTACTCTGATAGAAAAATTCAAGAGACTGGCCGATATCACTTTTGCTGATTTTATATTCCTGCATCAAGATATCTTCAAGAGCTTCTTTTTTTTCCTCAGCCTCTTTTTTCGCCCGGTTCAGATCTTCTTCTGTGATCAGCTTATTGGATACCAGATAACCGAACTTCGTTCTTTTAGTCTTAGGGTCGAGCCTCAGCTGGTTGTAGATCGCGATTCCCAGCGCCTCGGAAATTTCCTGCAGAAGCACCGGTTCTTCATCCTTAAACGGCTCATCGTCCACTTTTTTATTGATAACTTCAACTGCCCCCAAAACTTCTCCGCCGTAAACAATCGGCATGGCCAGAATCTGACGGATATTGACACCGAACCGGGAATCCCTGTTGGAATCCAAAAGCAGATCTGAATATTGATTGATTTGCAGGTTATTGTTGAAATCTGAAATATTGAGGAATCGTCCTGTATTGGCTACATACCCGGGAATGGTTTCGTTGCTCACGGCCGTTTTTCTTTCTCTAACCTGGCCGTCCGACTGCAACAGAGTCATGATCTCTCTTTTGTTCTTGCCGTTGACAACGTAGATGTGTGCTGCTTCGACCTGAAAAAGATCCATAATCAAAGGACGGGTGTCAATCAGTATTTCTTTGATATTCTGCGCGCCGTTGATACTGCCGGTTACATCCTGCAGCCCCTTTTCCAGACGGAGAATATTTTGCAGTTCATCAAGTCCCGAGCTGTCTTTCATGGCCGACCTTTCTGAAAAAATACGTTTTCCTCAAAAAAATACCTGTACGGAGATTCACCGGCATGTTCCGCCGCGACAGCCTTTGCGTTGGAATTCATCTCATATCATCCAAATTGTATTGCCATCAGTGGCAGCGGTCTCGCTCATAGGACAAATCCGGACATCAGCAGGACGCCACTCAGCAAATTACAAACGTCTTAAAATTAAACCATACCTGAAAATGAGTCAAGGTTAAAATTGGCCTCTCATCGTGTAAGCATTAAATATTATAATAGAAATGATGTAACATCATTGAAGGAATATTATACCGGGAAGCCTGACAGCATCCGTTAACAGGTGATCTGGGGAATACTGATAGATCTGCCGGCTATGTCAGCATTCATGTTCAACCCCCGGCCTGATGACCTGTCGAAGAACCAATAATCGCCATAAGGTAGCCCACATAAACTTTCACCTGCTCGGCCTGGGCGGTCACCTCTTCAGACGCGCTGGCTGATTCCTCGGCGCTGGCGGCATTGTGCTGGGTCACCTTGTCCATCTCCGCCATGGTAGTGTTAATCTGGCCTATCCCGTGTGCCTGCTCTCTGGATGCCGTGGCGATTTGTGTCGCCAATTCGGCGACCTGCCTGGTAATGAGGGCGTTTTTATCTATGACTTCATTAACCCGGTCGAATGTCGACGTTGCCTCCTTGATCCGTCCCGTTGAGGCCGAGATTAGATCCTGTGTACCTTTGGCCGCCTCCGTGGAGCGCATCGCCAGATTTCTAACCTCGTCCGCCACCACGGCAAAACCAGCACCGGCTTCACCGGCACGGGCCGCTTCAACCGCAGCGTTGAGCGCCAGCAGGTTGGTCTGAAAAGCGATTTCATCAATAGTGCGAATCACCTTTGCGGTATTCTCGCTGGCCTCCACCGAGGCCTGCATCGCCTTTTTCATCGTCTCCATCTGCTCCACCATAAACTGAAAATTGGGAACCGCCTCCTTGGACATCAGATCATTGGCCAGCTGCGCGTTATCCGCGTTTTGGCGCGTCATGGATGAGAGTTCCTCAATTGATGATGACATCTCTTCCAACGACGCCGCCGCTTGTGAAGTCGACTCCGCCAGTTGCTGACTCGATTCAGAAACCTGACTCGAAGCGGAGGCAATCTGCAAAGCCCCGTCTGCCAAGCCGGCAGCCACATGATTTAAAATAGCGCTGATGGAACGAATGATAAAATAGCTGATAATACCTGCAACAAGCAAGCCGACAAGGCCGATAAATGCAATGATAACAGTTATACTCCGGCTGATCTGGTTATAGCGTGTGTTGGGAACACCTACGTAAAACATCCCGATTGTCTGGCCCTGATCGTTCTTCAGGGGCACATAAGCGGTTTGATTCCACGTTCCGACAACGTTGGCCTTGCCGATATATTTTCTGCCGTTATGAAGGGTCGCTTCAATCACTTCCTGAGCGGCTCTCGTGCCGACCGCCCGCTCGCCGGCCGAGTTTCTCACGTTAGTAGCTACACGGGTGTCGCCCTGAAATAGTGTTACAGTATCATCCGTGAGGGTTCCAATCGCATCAACCAGCGTGAAATTGCCGTTCATTTCCGTATCGCCTTTCCATAACTTTCCATCACGTATGGACCACGATCCCGGGTATTTCACCTCCACATAAGCCATGGCCATGGCCAGATCACCTGAGAGTTTTTCATGGGCCGTGTGGATAACCCTGCTTTGGACAACGAACATCGTCGTCAGGCAGATAACTAAAATCATGAAGAAAAAAACCAGGACCAGAGAAATAATTTTCGTCTTCAGGGTTCCTTTCATACGTTTGTCCCTCTTTTTTTACGATTCCCGATTGAATGAGCAACGATGGCTTTTCCATACAAGCAAAAACAGGAATCAGCGTCCCCATGATAACGATTAAGGGTCAACCGGTTTATTTATCGGCCGAAGGTGAAAAAACTTTATTTTCTCTAAAGATCAGGGAAAAACTATGATGAGTGAGCTGTTTTCTGGAGCCGATGCGCGGATTCGAACCGCGGACCTACTGATTACGAATCATATTCTTCTATTTTCGCAAACTTTCACAAAGCGTAAAAATATCATTGATATTTAATTGGTTTAACACTATATTACCTTCTAAATGAAACTTCATGAAACATGGCTTTTCACGGGAAAAAGTGGCAATATAGTGGCAATTTATAAGACATACTGATTAAGAGACCCGTTAACGAAGGGGGTTATATGGCAAAGCAGTGGTTTAAAACGAACCACAAGGGGCTTCGGTACTTTGAGCATGACAGCCGGAAGTATGGCAAGAAGAAGGATCGTTACTATTCAATTCGTTTCCGAATTGACGGAACATTATATCATTTCGGCGTGGGCTGGTTATCCGACGGGATACCAGAGGCGGTCCGCAATGAAGAACCGAACCTTGGGTTTGAGGATTACTGTTTAAAGCTTCTTCGTCAATACAAGGGAAACATCAAGACCGGCACCGGCCCGAAGTCACCAAAAGAAAAGCGCGACATCGAACAGGAAAAGCGAGACAGGGCTGAACAGGAACGAAGGCAAGCGGAAAAAGAAAATGTCACCTTCGGCCAATTCATGACAGAAACCTACCTACCCCAAAGCAAGTTGGACAAGAAAGCCAAAACGCATGAAATTGAAGTTATGCTTTATGAAAGGCACATTGCCAGCACAATAGGGACATTGACGTTTCCGGCAATCAACGCCTTCCACTTGGAAAAGATCAAAAAAACAATGGCCGACGGCAAATTAAGCGCCCGAACAATCGAATATGCTTTACAGATAATAAGACAGGGATTTAATATGGCCCGGAAGCTTGCCATTTACACCGGTGAGTCACCGACAAAGGCCGTTAAGTTTCCGAAGCCGGACAATATGAAGCTTAGATACTTGAGCATTGAGGAAGCCGAAAGGCTATTGGCAGCGTTAGCGGAGAAATCAAAAACCGTTCATGACATGGCCCTGCTTTCGTTACATTGCGGTTTAAGATTCGGGGAAATTGCGGCATTGACTTGGTCTTGCGTCAACCTTGAACAAGGCACCTTGGCCATTCTAAACGCAAAGACGGGAAGCCGGACGGCATACTTGACCGAACGGGCCAAAGAAACGCTGGATGGCCGAGAAAAGGGAAAGCCGAATGAATTAATATTCCCGAAGCGAAAGAAAGAGGCGACCGGAGTAAAGGCGCAATCGTCAAAGACGTTTAGCCGTGTAGCGGAGAATAACATTACCTTTCGGGATAACGCCCTTCGTTTCTGAATTCGTGTCCAAAAATGCAGGTTGCATTACACTTCATGGTATGGTGAAAAATGGCGAGGCAACGGAGGAGCCCGTAGGACGGCCGGATTTGCCCCACGCTGGAGTTCAAGGAGGACTATGCCATGATAGCGAACCACGAGCTTCTGACTGACTTCAACTTCATCACGGGATCAGCAAGTTAGCCTGAAACAAAGCGCCGCCCCGTGGAGGGGACTGCTATTAGCTATGACCCTATGCCCTTTATGCTAATTCATTCTCATTCCGCCGCAGACATTAATCGCCTGGCAGGTGATATTTTTTGCCAGCTCCGAGCATA
>CAYWRV010000011.1:0-24454 GCA_964460865.1 uncultured Smithella sp.
ATCTATTGGCGAAAGTTCCGTCAAAATCCATCTTCTCTCCCGTAAGTAAATCTTATCTGGATTTCAACACAGGTCGATCTTACGAATGTCTCTAATTTGCTTGCTCTTTTCTGTTAGATTCTCTATTGCTACGCAATAGAATTTTTATCCTATTGCGGATTCTGGGTTTATTTTTTAAAGCCGATGTGCGCCGTGACGGAAAAACGGGTACATACCGGACATCTCAAACTGTCGACATCCGCTACAAGGGCTACATCAGCGATGAATCCGAGACGCGCGCACTGATTGACAAAAGCATTTACCGAAGCGGTGATAAGCTTGATCCTGAAGGCAAATATGTGCTCAAAAGCATTACCCCTCAATATATTGTTATCGGAGATCCGAAAGCCGGGAAAGACTTCATCGTTCACAGGCAAAACAAATAAACACTTGCCGTCGCTCACTCTCCAGAGTGGCTGGCAGCCGCTGCCTTACCTCTTTGTTCATCAACGAACCAGATAACGACAATTGCCATGAAGAAAAAGAACGAACAGACAAGGATGGCCTGCTTGAGCCCCAGCACAGCCTGCAGCAGACCCACTCCCATCAGGCCGAAAATAGCTGACAGGCGGCTGGTGAAGCTCCACAGGCCGAAAAATTCCCCCGCTTTCGTATCGGGAGAGAAAAGACCGACCATCGCCCTGCAGGCGGATTGAGTGGAGCCCAGGCCGAGACCGGCAATCGAACCAATTACCAGAAATACATGTTCAATTTTCAGCGAAAGGCCCAGAAGATCGTTTATAATTGAGGTGAGCTGGCTTACCTTGTAAATCAGGGTTATTGTGACCACCCAGAGGACGAGCGTTGTGATGAAAGTCTGTTTCGCCCTCCAGCGGTCCTGGAGGAGTCCGAAAAAAAATGCGCCGCCTGCCGCCGTCAATTGCGTGACCACAAACATTAAAATCTGTGTAAGAGGAGACCATTTTATGACCTGGTCACCATAGATAAATGCAAAAGCAATGACGATGGAAAGACCCGCATAGGCGAAGAAAAAAGACACAAGCAGTATCACCAGATCTTTGTAGTCGCGGATAACCGTAAAAGTCTGTTTCAACCTTTTAAATCCCACCATGAAGTAACTCTCATCGGGTGGAATCTTTCTGGCCGGCGTTTGTTCCCTCACCCACAAAAATGTGGGGATGGCGGCGACAAGAAAAAACAGCCCCGTTACCGGTCCCACAAGCCTCAGGTTGGGGAAATTCTCCAGTGTGTATACTCCCGCCCCCAGACCGAAGATGACAATCGCCGTGGAAGCAAGGCCTCCGAAATAGCCCAGACCCCAGGCATAGCCGGAGATTTTGCCCAGCTCATCGGGAGGGCCCAGCCCCGGCAGGAAACTTGAGACAAATGCTTCACTGTAGGAAAATCCGACATTGGAAAAAATGATAAGCAGCATACCGAGGAGAATATTGCCCGGATGAACAAAATAAAGGGCGGCGGTGGTAATTACGGTGAGCAGGCAACTGCCGAAGAGAAATGCTTTTTTCTGCCCCGTGTAGTCCATGACTGCGCCAAAAAAAGGGGCGGATAAAAGAACAAGCAGATAGCTTATGGAAAGGGAGAGGCTCCATAGAAAGTTGCCCAGTCGGTATTCGGGGCCGTCGCCGACGATGATTCGGGGGAAGATAATACAGAAGACAACTGTGATAATGACGGTTGTGTAAGACGAATTGGCGAAGTCAAACATCGCCCAGCCGAACAGTTCTTTGCCTGATGCTCTTTTCGCGTGTGTCATCTGCCTCTCCGGGAAATGAGAATGATATTTATTCAGTCAGCGAATTTCCAGCCTGCGGCACAAAAGAACCCCGCTCAATCATGGCTTACCTTCCCGATGCAAAGGTTGCATTTCTGCCGGAAACATCAACAGTGATTGCTGCAGAGGAAAGGGTGACCATGTCCATTAGGATATTGACGCTTTCGTTTATAAAAGGTTGATATTGTTCCCGGACTTTTTTGGAGCTGTTTTTCGGCATCTTGTTTTCTTTATCGTTTTCCGGAATTTTTGTTTTCGCTTCGTTTCGCAGATCGGTGAGCCGGACTATACCCTTTTTGTCGCGCGCCTGCCTGTTTTGCTTGATTATGTCCAGAAATTTCTCTTCTTTTGCCACACGGGAGGCAGAACTACGGGCCAGATTGGTGATCAGCGACTTGTCAATTTTTTTCCACGGGCGTTCATAATTGTCCGCCAGATACAGAAAAGAGGGGATTTCCTGGGCCGGCAGAGGGTAATCCAATGACGCTTCCCCCAGCTCCTCCATGACAGACCAGAAAGGCAGGCGTATATCAGCCTCCACGCCTGTTTTTTGTGTGGATTTTCCGCCCGGAAGGAAAAAGAGGGCGGTTGTGACTTTCATGCTGCCCATATTTTCGGGCAAAGGGGAAAGCATCTGCACTGAACCTTTTCCGAAGGTGTGGTCTGAACCTACGATGACCGCACGGCCGTGATCCTTGAGGGCTCCCGCTACAATTTCGCTTGCCGAAGCGCTCAATCTGCTTGTCAGGACAA
Source organism: uncultured Smithella sp. (assembly GCA_964460865.1). Lineage (GTDB taxonomy): Bacteria > Desulfobacterota > Syntrophia > Syntrophales > Smithellaceae > UBA8904. The sequence continues at coordinate 2,546 of CAYWRV010000011.1, forward strand.
CGAGGGGGCCGGAATAAACAGAAGAGGCTTTTTCCGCGGGGAACGAGATCACTTTGCGCCGATCCGGACCCTCTGCACGCACCCCGGTTGCCAGAATCATTACACGATCTCCCCTGTCTTTGGTCGCCACAACGCCGCCTGCGCCAAGAAAAAGACCTGCCAGTTGCACTGCTTCCGCAAGAAGCCCTCCACCGTTTCGCGACAAGTCGAGTACTATCCCGTCAACCTTTTGTTGAGCGGCCTCTCGAAGAAGCTTTCGCACATCCATATATGAAGATCTTTTTTCTTTTTCGTCTCCGTAAAAAGAGGGCAGATCAATGATGCCGAATTTAAAAGTTTTGTTTTTGAAATTTCTTGTTTCGTAAGTGATTGACGCTTCCTGTTCCTTGATGTTTATTTTGTCGCGGACAATTGTGATGTCGAAGCGCTCCACTTTTTCCGCCTGTCGCAGAATCGTCAGAGTTACTTTCGTCCCTTTTTTACCCCGGATCATTCTTACGACATCGCGTAAATCCATGTCGATGACATCAACCGGCTTTTCGTTTTCCTGGGCGACGGCGATGATTTTATCTTTAGGCTTCAGAACGCCGGAAGCCTCTGCTCCTCCGCCGGGTATCATTTCCTCGATAATGGTAAATCCGTTGTCATTGCTTAGAACCGCTCCGATACCTTCAAGTGATAATTGCATTTGAATTTGGAGATCCTCATAATTTTCCGATGATAAGTAACTAGTATGAGGATCAAGGGCACGTGCAAAGGCCTCTGCCGCTATCGTCACCAGTTTTTCCGGATCGCGCTCTGTCACTCGTCTGGTTTGGAGTTCGTAGTGATGAATCTGTTTTTGCACCGCCTGCTCAGGGGAACTGCCATTGAGAATGGCGTTTTCGACCTGAAACTGTACAATTTTTTTCAGTAGAAGTTGCTTTTCCGTCCTGTTTTTCAAATACGAACGCTTGCGGGAGTCAATCTGCAGCTCAAGCGACTCATCCGGGCGGTAGCCATCCTGAAGTATCCTGTTTACGATCTGTTCATTTTCTGCGGCTCTGGCCATGAGAATGCTATATAAGGGTGAAAGTGAGGTGCAGTTACCTTTGAGCATGGCCGGGAAAAGATTATGCAAAATAGGCCTCAAGTGTTCGATATCGGAGTCGTACAAGAGGGTTTTGGCAGGGTCAATGCTTTTAATGAGCTGCTCTACTGCATGGTCCCTGATATCCTCGTCGAGGCTTTTCATCGCATAATGGTTCGATAGAAACCCTTTCATCAGCGCCGGCAGACGGCTGCAGGTCAGATTTCTGGCTAGTGCAATTGAAGGAAAGGCAAAGAGTGTTATGGCAATGAAACAAACAAACAGCCGGAAAGCAACAGATGAAAGCAGAAGGCCGGATTTTACGGGTCTGTGTACAGGTGCGTGTGATTTTTGCATGGATTTTTGCCCCACCGGCTGAATCTGCCTGAAGTAATCGCGTCCGGGGATCGCAAAAGGCAAGCACGGTCGTTCATTAATAAAAGGGCTAAATGTTTCTGTCAAGGAGAAAAGACAAAATAAAATCAAATGTTTTTTCGATTCAAGGCTGGCAGGTTTTTTTCAGGACAACTCATCGAGCGATAAAATAATATTGATATTTCCGGAAATTCCTATATTTTACTAGGTATAGTTCATAATACAAATAAGGCTTCCTTAACAGCTCCTCAGGCAAAACTGGACTCATGGTATGCAATTTGCTGAATTGTTTGAAATAAAACAGTTAGGGGAATAATCATGATATGTCCGCAATGTGGTTATCACAGACAGGAAAAAGATAATATCGTAAGCTTTGCTGAGTGTCCTAAGTGCGGAATAATATACAGTAAATGGAAAAATGAAGCACCGCTGGAAAATACCGTAGAGACCCATGACGAATCTTCAGACCAAGCGCCGCTGCCGCAGCAGAAACACAAAATCAAACCGGAAAAAATGGTGATTTACGCGGTTGCAGTTGTGGTTTTAATCATTGTTCTTCATTCTCTGGTGATCCCGCAGGCAGGCAGACTCTTTAAATCAACTCACGTGATTGACGCTTCGAACTCCAGCGTGCATGAGCAGGCGCCACATACAAACAGTTCCCGGGCCACAGATGACTCAAACGAAAAGCCTTTCTCTGAAGGGAATTTCTTCACTGCCGGCGTTGTCAGTATAAAGACGCGCTCGGGAATCACCGGTAGCGGGTTTTTTATCAATCGCAGCGGTGATATAGTTACCAGCGGCCGCATTTTGAGAACAGGTGATACCGCTTTGGTAAAAATTTCAAACGGAAGCTCTTTTAACGTGAACGAAATAGTTGCGCGTGACGCACGTAATGACCTGGTGATTGCATCGACCTCGGTGCCTTCGCAGTATGTGACGCCTGTCGAGATCAACACTCATCTGCCGCGGACCGGCGAGAGTGTCTTTATCCCGGGGCAGCAAAAAGGCGCACGAAGAGCTGTAGCCACGGGCCATGTTTCGGATCTCAGGCAAAGCGGACAAGGGATCACTTTTATAGAAGTTACTGCCGAAGCTTCTCCTGATGCCGACGGGGCGCCACTCTTTAACGCTCAAGGAGAGGTTATCGGTGTCACGTTGTTGAGAGCGGCAGGAGGAGAAGGTATAAATCGATGCATTGCCGCCGAAGAGATAAACTCGCTGGACAGGGGGAGAAGGTCTTCCTTTACAGTGCCGGACAGCCGGATGCCATCTTCAGAAAGGCAGGATGTCTATTGCTATGTAGGCTCCGACGGGCATGTCAACTTTGTCGAATGGCAAACACAGATGCTGCTCAGTCGCCCCGACGGGTCACTTGACGGTGAAAAATTTGAAAAGTGGGTGCTTGATGAAATCGGCGGTAACCCGGATAACATCAATCCTGAAAAAGAAGCGCATGACGACCTGGAAAGAAACCGCGAGATGCTTTTCAAGAGTGTTTTCCCACACCGGTCAATGAGTGACACTAATTTGACCTCGGGAGAAAAAGACTGGCTCGAGGCACGTTACCGGAGACATTATGTGGAGGTATACAACCGTTGGAATGCAAAGCGCGAGGATACCATCAGGAAATACAATATGATGATGGCCGATTTTCAAAGGTTCAACGCGCAAAGAAAGAACTGATTTGCGGGCAGTAAAAACCCGTTGACCCTGTGGAGTGGAGTCAACGGGCTTGGCTGATAATATAAAGCAACAGAGTCATTCCAGAACGGCCAGCACCTGTCCCTCATTGACGGAGTCACCGACTTTGACCTTGATTTCCTTTATGGTCCCGGCAGCGGGAGCGCAAACGGGGATCTCCATTTTCATCGCGTCCATAATGATTACCTCTTCGTCCTCCTGAACACTGCTTCCCACACTTACCGGGATCTCGGCGATTTTTCCCGGCATAGGAGCTTTAATTTCCGTAGCCATCGTTTCGTATAACCTCCAGTTTCATAATTTTATTTTAATTTCTTCTCACAAGTACGGTAAAAACCGCTGCCTTGTCTTTTAAATAATTTTGTATTTCCTACAGGAAATGGACAAATTGGTCAATATAATTATGAAGCTGGTGAACTTGTTGATTTCACTCATGTCTTAAAGCATCGATAGGATTCATCAGCGAAGCTTTGTAGGCGGGATAAAACCCGAAGAAAATACCTACAAGACCAGAAAATCCAAAAGACATGAGAATGGAGAGAGGCGAAAAACTGATTGACCATTCGGCCAGATGGGAAAGCATTTGCGCCGCGATTATTCCCAGCATAACCCCGATGATACCGCCTATCAAAGATAAGATGAGGGCTTCAATGATGAATTGAGTGCGGATGTCCCATGTTTTGGCGCCCACTGCCATGCGGATGCCGATCTCACGGGTTCTTTCCGTAACGGAAACCAGCATGATGTTCATAATGCCGATACCACCGACCAGAAGGGAAACACCCGCGACGGCGGCCAGCAAAAGAGCCATTACTTTGGAAGCCTGTTCCGCCATTTGCATCATTTGCGTCAAATTACGCACCGTGAAATCGTCTTCCTGGCCGGGCCCGAGCCGGTGCCTTTGCCTGAGCAGTACCCGTATCTGATCCTCCGCCGCTTCCAGCTCCTCGGTGCTCACAGCTTTTACCATGATCGAGCGTATCGTTCCGGCAAACCATCTGCCGAAGAGGTTTCTTTGAGCCGAGGTAACCGGGACATAAATTATGTCATCCTGATCCATGCCCATCATCGATTGGCCTTTTCTATCGAGAACCCCTACGATTGTATAAGCGACTTTTTTGATGCGGACCGGTTTGTCCAGAGGGTCGTCGTTGCCGAAAAGATTTTCCGCAACCGTCTGTCCGATTATGCATACCTTGGCAGCGCTGCGGATTTCCTGCTCATAGAAGTTTCTGCCGGCAGCAAGCGTCCAATCGCGGACTTCCAGCATGTTTTCATCCGTTCCATAAACGGTTGTCGCCCAGTTCTGATTTCCGTAAACGACCTGTGCGCCACCGTTAATAACGGGCGCGGTTGTCTGGACGGCGGAGCACTCATTTCTTATGGCTTCCGCATCGGCACGGGTCAGACTTTGAAATGAGCCGCTGGCCAGGCGGATGCCTCCGGTTGTCGTTGAGCCGGGTATAACTATGATCAGATTGCTGCCTACAGCCGATATTTGCTCGGATATCTTATTACGTGCGCCTTTACCGACCGCCAGCATGGTAATTACTGCGGCCACACCGATAATGATGCCCAGCATCGTCAAAGCGGAGCGCATTTTATTAACCCGGAGAGCGCGCAGGGATATTTTAACTGTCGAAGGTAAATTCAGCATCTTCAATTCATCTGATCGCTGACAATCCGGCCGTCCAGAAACCGTATGATACGCTTGCTGTAGGCGGCAATATCAGCTTCGTGCGTGACTAAAACAATTGTGATCTTTTTTTCTGCATTGAGGCGGACAAACAATTCCATGATCTCGACGCCCGTTTTCGTATCGAGGTTACCGGTTGGTTCATCGGCCAGAAGCAGAGGAGCATCATTGACCAGAGCGCGGGCTATGGCTACTCGCTGCTGCTGGCCGCCGGAAAGTTGATTGGGATGGTGGTCCATCCGGTTTTCCAGTCCCAAAAGTTTAAGTGCCTGTATAGCCCTGTCTTGGTAGTCCTGAGGCCGCTTTGTGCTGTATAAAAGAGGTACCGCGACGTTTTCCAGCGCCGTGGTTCTTTTAAGAAGATTAAAACCCTGAAAAACAAAACCAATTTTTCGGTTACGAATTTCGGCAAGCTCATCACGATCAAGCGCACCTGTGTCAGTACCATCAAGCAAATATCTGCCTGCAGTAGGCACATCGAGGCAGCCGATCATGTTCATAAAGGTTGATTTTCCCGAACCCGAAGGCCCCATGACTGCAACGAATTCCCCTGCGTCAATTTCAAGGGAAACATCGTCGAGAGCATAGACCATGGACTCGCCGACTTCATATCTTTTTTCCAGATTGTACACTTCAATCAGCGCCATATCCTAAAACCTCGGGCCAGGCGGCGGCCCCATCCTGGCTGCCTGGCTTTGATTTTTGCCTTTTACCTCCACAATAACATCGGAGTTTTCTGAAATATCACCCGAGAGAACTTCCGTTTTACGATTATCGCTGATGCCTGTTTTGAGAAATACGCGCTGCGGGGTCTTGTTTTTTAAAACCCAGACACCCGTTCCCCGGGGCCCGGTTTCGGTGATTTTGGGATCAGAGATCTTCAATCTCAAAGCGGCGTTGGGAATGCACACGACGGAGCTTTTGTCGGCAACAATGAAAGAAAGGCTGGTGGTCATGCCGGGCCTGAGTTTCAGCTCCTGGTTATCCACTTTAACAATCACTGAATAGGTCACTACATTCTGCACGGTGGTCGGCGCATTGCGAATCTCAGAGACATTGCCCCTGAAGGTCATCTCCGGGTAGGCATCGACAGTGAAGGTTACCGGGCCTCCCGTTTCAATTCGTCCAATATCCGCCTCATCGATGCTCGCGTCAATTTGCATCTTGGTCAGATCCTGGGCAATCGTAAACAAAGTTGGGGTTTGAAAGCTTGCGGCAACCGTCTGCCCGACGTCAACACTGCGAGAAATGACTGTTCCGTTTACCGGTGAGAGGATTTTCGTGTAGCGCAGGTTGGTCCGGGTCAACTGCAGAGAGGCGCGGGCCTGGGCCAGCTGAGCTTCGGAAGCTTTTATTTGCGCGGCGGCGGACAGGTAAGCTGTTTCAGATGAGTCCAGGTCACTTTGAGAAACGAATTTTTTTTCAAAAAGAATTTTATTCCGTTCAAAATTAGTATGCGCGTCACGCATGGCTATCCTGGATTTTTCGAGATTTGCCTCGGCCAGCATCAGATTGGCGGATGACTGAGCCACTTGAGCTTCAAAAGGGGCGGGGTCAATCTGCGCCAGAACCTGTCCCTCCCGAACCATCGAATTGTAATCCGCGTAGAGCTGTTTGATCGTTCCGGAAACCTGAGTGCCGACTAAAACCGTGGTTACGGCATTGACAGTGCCTGTGGCAGAGACGGTCTCCCGTATATCGCAACGATCGGGTTTTTGCGTTATGTAGCGTGGTGAGGAATCGTCGGTTTTGAGATAATAAATAATTCCACCAGCAATAGCGATGAAAACAATACAGGCGACAATTGCTTTTTTCATTATCTTTTCCCCATGGCCTTATCAAGTCGGGCGCGTGAAATTTCATAATCGGACCGAGCGTTAATATATACTAGTTTTGCGTTGTTAAGATTGAGCACGGCATCTGTTAGTTCTATGGAATTGCCGACCCCGGTTTTATATCTGCCTTCAGCAAGCTCGAGAGCTTCCTCGGCCTGGCGTACGATGATCCTTCCGGTTTCTATACGCTCCAGGGCCTCCCTGCTGGACAGCCACGCATTTTCCACTTCCATACTTATGGACTGACGAAGGGCTACTTCGTCTGAGGTCGCCACAGCTAAATCAGCTCTTGCCTCATCAACCGCGTATTTTGTGGAAAGCCCCGTAAAAAGAGGGACAGATAAAAAAATGCCGGCGCTCCAGGACTGGTACATATCAGTGTCATTTCCGCTGTAGCCATAGTCGGCATTTCCGCTGATAACAGGCAGATAACCTTTTTTTTGTAAATCAATGCTCCTTTTCAGGGCATCTATTTTCAATGCCGCCGATTTGATGTCCGCTCTGTTTTCCAATGCGCACGCCAGCGCTTCTTCAAAGGACAGGTCCAACGCTTCGTGATGAAACTCCTGGCGTATAGTGTATTGTGGAGCGGTGGAAAGACCCATGGCGTTATTGAGGCCGGCATAGGCGATAAGCTGGGCGTTTTGAGCCGAGATCAGCTGCAGACGTGCGCTGCTTAAGTTGACCTGAGCGCTTGTAACATCAATCTTGGATGTTCTGCCGGTTTCGAAAAAAGCTTTTGCCACCTCAAGATGCCTGGCGAACTGATCCAGAGTTTCTTGCGCCACTTTCCGGCTCATCATGGCTTTGAGCAATGAATAATAGGCGACCTTGACCCCCAGCGTCAACTCTTGAGCGGTACCCAGATAATCTGTTTCGGCTTTTTGCCGGCCTAATTTTTGTATGTCGACGGCAGAGGAGGTTTTGCCGAAATCAAACAGAGTCTGTCTAAGTGTCACTGTGTTGCTATAATGGTTGTCGGATGTGCCGGTGAAGGATTTAGACGAAGGCATACTTCGTATATAACCGGATTGAAATTGAAGTTTAGGAAAATATTCAGATCTGGCCTGACCAATTCTTGCATCAGATTGCATGATTCGCCCCCCGGCAGAGATCAGGGCGGGATGGTTATTAAGGGCGATTTCGACACACTGATCCGGACCCAGCTCCTCTCCTTCTTTAATAGTATCAGCTGCCTGAAGCGGCATTGCGGTCAGCCCGAGCAATAAAAAGAAAATGCAGATGTTTTTTAGCCAGGACATGAAAAAATACTCCCTATTTTATAAAAGTCTCAAAACCTGCTCAATTCTTCACAAGAAGAAATTTAATAAATTAATTTGAAAAATGAGCAATCACGACATCTATACACTTTTATCCGTCTCAATATCAAGCTTCATGCCACTATCCCGGACCGGTAGAACCCACTGTTTTATAATGCAAAATTGAAACTCACTGTGGCCAATCCATACCTTGTACGCAAAAAAGAACCAAAAAGGCGTAGAGAAATTACCCGGATGGTTAAATATTAACCGTCGGAGGCAGGTTAAATAAAAAATATTTACAATTTAAACGGAAAAAATTATAGCTTCACCCAAAGCGAAGAAATCAACAAAAATGAAGGGAGAGTGAGAAACATTTTTAACTATCATCTTTACCTGGAAGAAGTCATGAAAGGAAAAAAAGGATTAAACCCTTTTTTGGACCACTTCAGTGTAACTTTAACCAAAATTGCGCCCGGCGAGGTGACATGCAGCATGCCAGTGCGACCCGAGTATCTGCAGGGTGCGAAAATAATGCAGGGAGGAATGATTGTCGCGCTGGCGGACGAGGCGATCGCTCATGCCATGATGACGATGCTTGAGCCGGATGAGGGACTGACCACCATCGAACTGAAAAGCAATTTTCTTGCAGGTGTGGACAAAGGCGAGCTCAGAGCAAAGGCAACGGTGTTTAAAAAAGGGCGCAGTCTGATGATAGGGGATTGTCTTGTTACCGATGAGAAAGGGAAGAATATCTGCCGGGTGTCGGCTACTTTCATGCTGCTGAAGAAGTAAGTCATAATAGAAAAAAGCTCCCCGAATTACTTTCAGGGAGCTTCTTATTCAAATATTTATAAATCTCTATTCAGGGATGAAATTTACGTCAACACGACGGTTTTTTTGTCGCCCCTCCTCAGTATCATTTGAAGCAATCGGCCTGTGGATACCCGCGGCCCTTAACTCGATTTTGATATTCTTCCCTACGCTCGCTGCTTGCGCCGCAGTCGCCACATTTGAGGCGCGATAAAAAGAAATCAAAAGATTTGATACTTCGCTTGCTCCGGTTGAATCAGAAAATCCTTCAACGACGAGAGAGCCTTTTTTCCCTTTGATTTTTGACAAGAATGAGTTGAGTTTTGCCGCTTCGCGTGCTTTGAGAGTTTTGCTTCCCGTTTCGAAGTAAAAGGATTCGGAAAGAGCCGCTGCCGATGCTTTTGGAGCCAAAGCCTCAGGCTTTGCCTCTTCGGTTTTTTTCGCTACAGGCGCAGCTGCGGGTTTTGCCGCTTCTGTTACTTCGGGCGTCGCTTTCTGTGGTGCCGGTGTCGCTGCCGGTGGTGCGGCCGGAGGTGCCGGTGCTACTGCCGCTTGAGCCTTGGCTGCCTCTCTTTTGGCGGCACAGGCTTTTCGTGAGGCATAGCGGACACCGGCGACGGGTTTGGCTTCAACTGGTTTTTCTTCAGCTATCGTCTCTTCCGGTTTGGCCTGTTCGGCTGGAGCCTCAGGGGCCGCTGCTGCGACTGCGGGAGCAGGTGACGCTGCAGGAGGTGTGGCGGAATCTCTCAATACAATGACACGGTTGTCGGGGGTTTCCTTGTTTGAAGCCCAGAGCTCATTGTCTTCTTCAACGTAGAATTTCCAGTCCACTTCCGTGCCCGGCTCTAAAACCCAGGCACAGCATACCTTATTGACGAATACCGGTTCTGAAGGAGGGGCCTTAGGTGGGGCTTTTTCTTCCTGTAAAGTGGCCAGATCGGCCCGTGTCGGGAGCCGCCAGTCTGTCAGGCCGGCCTGATCGATGCCCCTTACTGTGTCGAGAACATTGGCGGCTGTGATATCGGATACCGTGTAAATGTACCATTGCAGCCCCGTCTTTGTATCAACAACCGTCCCGTTATTGAGCTGGTTGAAGCGGATTTTTATCGGGTCGGTCAAATTAAGGAGATTGCCCGCTTCCAGTGTTTTAATTTGTCTGGTTACGTTTGTTCTCCACTTTTCTGAAAGGAAGGTTATCTTGTATTCTGACACAGGCGCCAAACCTTTCAGCTGAAAACTGCCGTCGGCGCCTGTTTTTGTTTCAAACTGTTCATAGCCCTGCGTAGGCTGGAGTTGCTTGAAGATCAGTGAAACGCCCGCTACAGGCTTTCCTTTTCCGTCAACGATTTTGCCTTGAACGGCCGCCGTTTTTTCGCCACAGCCGAATAAAAGCAAGCTGATCAGAAGCAAAAACGATAAGCGATACGCAATTTTCATGGTGATTACTCCTTATTCGGGGTTGATTTCTATAATTTATAATTCAGTCTGCTTAAAAATTTCCGTAAATATCGCATAATATTGTCAAATATTCAATAAAAAAATGAATCGAATTGCGAAGCTCCGACATGAGAGGTCGGGTAAATGTTAAGTCATGCTTGCCCGGCCTGCAGAAATAAATTATAAGGCATCATCAACTTCAAAGAATCGGAGAGAAGAAATGAAACTGATCGTCGTTACCGGTATGCCTGCTTCCGGTAAAAACATTGTTTGTCAGTACGCAAGAAAACATGGTCATCCATACTTTTCCACAGGTGATATTGTGAGAGAAGAAATTTTGAAAAGGGGAGGGAAGGGTGATCCGGAAACTTCTGCGAGAATATCGACCGAACTTCGCGGCAGTGACGGGCTGGGCGTCACACGAATGGCCGTGGCAAGAGTGCTGGAGCAAAAATCACAGATAGTTTTCCTTGAGGGAATACGTTCATGGCCGGAGATCGAAATGATCAGAAGCAAGCTGCCGGCCACATTGGTGGCGGTTGTGGCACCCAGGGAAGCAAGGCTGGATCGTGTCTGGAAAAGAGGCAGGGCAGACGATGCGCCTGCTTTTTTTGATGAGCGTGACCAAAGAGAGATTGGTTACGGTATTGCAGTTTGCATCGCCCTGGCCGACGCCTATATCCTCAATACCGGAACAGTTGAGGAAGCAATGGCGCAGGTCGAAAATATCGTCTCCGGCCTGGTCTGAGACCGCATCAGGCCAGCAGACCTTCAACTTCCTCTTTTATTTTTTTGAGGCTCTCCGGCGATGAAGCTTCGAAACGAAGAACGATGACCGGCTGTGTATTGGAGCAGCGTACCAGCGCCCATCCGTCGTCAAAAGGCACCCGCACTCCGTCGATATCAATTACGCCGGGCGTGTTTTTGTAGTGATTTTTAATTTTTTCCACCACCTGTGCTTTTTTATCATCGTCACAGTCGATCCGGATTTCCGGTGTGGAATAAGTCACGGGAATGTCCGAAATGAGATCGCTTAATTTTTTGTTTTCCCGGGATAGGATTTCCAAAAGCCTTACTGCTGCATATATCGCGTCATCATAGCCGAAATACCGGTCGGCGAAAAACAGGTGGCCGCTCATCTCCCCGCCCAGCAGGGCTTTTTCCTCCTTCATTTTGGCCTTGATGAGAGAGTGCCCGGCCTTCCACATCAAGGGATTGCCGGAATATTGGAGAATACCGTCATAGAGAACCTGCGAGCACTTTACCTCGCCGATAATCGTTGCGCCGGGGTTGTCCTTCAAGATGTCACGGGCAAATAAAAGTAAAAGCTTGTCTCCCCAGATGATTTCACCCGTGTTACTGACTACTCCGAGGCGGTCCGCATCTCCGTCAAAAGCGATACCCAGGTCGGCTCCGTGCCCGGTCACCAGCGCGATTAAATCCTGCAGATGTTCTTCCACCGTGGGGTCGGGAAAGTGATTCGGGAAGTTACCGTCCGGTTCGCAATACAAACAGGTTACATCGCATCCCAATTTTTCCAGTATCGGCTCGGCGAATTTCCCACCCACACCGTTTCCTCCGTCCACAACCACTTTGAACTTTTTATCAATATGAATATGGTCGAGGATGTAATTTTGGTAACTTAGCGTAATGTCTTGCTCCCGCCCGGTGCCTTTACCGGATATATAGGCTCCCGATTCCATGATCTGGCGCAGCTTTTGAATCTCCTGACCGTGGATGGAATCGTATCCGATACAGATTTTAAAACCGTTGAATTCAGGGGGATTGTGGCTGCCGGTGACCATTACCCCGCCGCCGGTCCCCAGATGCCGGATCGAATAATAAAGCATCGGGGTGGCGCAAAGACCGATATCGATGGTGTCGATACCGGCGGCATTGAGGCCCTGAATGAGGTATTTCTGATAAGACTCGGAGCTAAGCCGGCAATCTCGCCCCACCGCCATTGCTTTAATATCATGTGAAATAGCGTATGTGCCGATGGCGCGGCCGAGATTTACGACAAATATTTCATTCAAGTCCTGATCGACGACGCCACGGACATCGTATTCGCGAAAAACATGAGGATTCATATTGAATTCCTTTAAAAAAATATTTGACAGACGCAGGCGTTTAAAGCGCGCTGCTTATATATAATAAATCCTGATAAGTCAATCGGGGGAGGGACCGGGCGATAAATATTCAAGAAGATCCGCCGCCTGCGCCAAAACAATATCGGCGCGTGCCTTTGTGAAATCCTGTTTTTTAAAATTTCCGGTCAGGACGCCTGCCGTCAGTGTGCTGCCGCGCCTGCCTGTTTCTATATCGAGCGGATGGTCTCCGATCATGATGGTTCGTCTAACTTCTGCGCCAAGCCTTTGGATCGCAAGCTGGATTTGTTCAGGGTGAGGCTTCACTTTACGCACATCCTCACGAGTGATGACCACCCGGCAGTAGGAAGTGATATCGGGAAAAACCGTGAAGAGAGCTTTGCGGCAGTTGCGTGTAATAATGCCAACCCCGATGGATTCTTCTTTAAGGGCATCAAACAGATATTTTGTCTTCTCAAAAAGTCTGCCCCTGCCAGCCGCTTCAACTTCGATCTCTTCAATGAGGCGGTAGGCCTCGTTTCTGAATTCTTCTTCGAGCATCCGGCTTGACTGGCCGATAATCCTTTCCGCCTCGTCGATGAGCTCAAGCACGAAGGACTGACCGAAGCTCGCAGGATCAATCCCGTATGAAGCAATCAGGTTGAGAATACAGCTGCGCATCAATCCGAAATCGATGTTCATGAGCGCAAGCGTCCCGTCAAAATCGAATATCGCCGTATCCACCGGATGGTTGTTAATGTATAAAAGCCCCATAGGTCATTTGCGGCCCGTGGCGTAGTGCTGAGGGATGGTTTTTTGAACAATGCGGGAAGGGGCGGAAAAAGGCAATACGGCTCCGGAGACGATCTGCAGAAAATTGGTGACGATATGGAATGTTGCGCCCCAGAGGATGTCCTCATCGCCGTTTTCTCCGGGAATGACCATGCACGGGAAGGTTATATTATAGCGCGGGTCGAACTCACCTGCGGGGGAAACAATTTCAAGGCTGGCATAGGATGAGCTTTCAAAAAACTTACGCAAAGGGATTTCCAGGATTTTTTCCACCTCATTGCTGGGCCTCAGTTTGTAGCGCTCTTTAATCAGGCATACCAGTGGAAAGATCGTACGTTCGAAATAAGTGAGAGAATAAGAGGGAAGCGACCCGAGGTAGCCCACGTTGAGGGGGCTTAAACCAATTTCCTCCCATGATTCGCGAAGGGCGTTCATCAGGTAAATGGTTATCAGATCCGATGTGGCTTTGTCCGTGTGAGGAAGTTCGCCAAGGGGGAGGTTGTCGATTCGGCGTATAAAGCCCGTTTTTGCCAGAATATGGCTTAGCATCGTGTCTGTGGTTTTTTCTAAAATGCCGCCCGGGCAGCTGATATCGCCTGCCTGGGCGACATACTGTGAACGCTTGATGAGCTGGAAGCAAAATTCGGTGCCGTTGAAGTACAAAAGAAGCACCACACCCGCCTCGAGATGATTTGCTCCGTTGGAATTGGACCTGGTAATAAAAGAATGTTTTTCCAGGTAGTCGATCGGCAGGGTCTCGAGCTTTCTCATTACATGCGAGGGAAAGTCATTGTGTTGCTTAAGCAGCGATAAATCCATAGTCATTCTTTCAGGACGGCCCCGGCCGTCTCCATAATTTTTTCATTATACCAGCGTCGATGGGGAAACAAGTCGATAAAGCCGCAGTGCCCGCCGAAAGCCTGATGCATGACCTTAACCAGTGGAAGATCTGCCAGCGGATGAAAATCCCCGGCGGGGATAACCGGGTCGTCTGCCGCCGAGAATATGGTTACCGGCAGGCAAAGTTCCTTAAAAGATTCCCTACCCAGAGTGTAGAGGCTGAAGTAATCACGATATGAGGGAAACTCGGGGAAATAGCTCATCATGTCTGCAGTGAGCTGCATGCAGGTTTTTGCATCGAAGAGGGAGTTAAAGCTGTATTTGCCGGGAAAGAGCTTTTGTTTCTTTTTCAAAGAACGCTTCCATTTGCGGAGGAAATATTTTCTGTACAGGGCAGGTGCCTCATCGATGGCCAGGGTTGTTTTATAAGGGTCCAGAGGGGGGCTTACCGCGAAGACGCCTTTCAGGCGCTCAACGGGAGTTTTTGTATGTTTAATTGCAATACGAAGGGAGAAATTGGCGCCGAGGGAAAATCCCAGGAGAAAAACGGGCAATTCTCCCGCCTGGCGTGCCAGCTCACTCACCGCATCAAATGTTTCCTCGAGGAGTGCGCCATGGAAAAGACCCTCATTTAGATGATGCGATTCCCCGTGATCACGCAGATTCAGCCGGCAAACGGAAAAACCTCTGTTGAAAAAAAAAGCCCCGGCAGTAAGAACGTAGGCAGACGATGAAGAGCCTTCCCATCCATGAATAATGATCATCAATCCCCTCTCTTTCGGGTGGCGCGAATAGTGGGCCAGCAGTCTCGACCCCACTGACGATTCAATAATGAGCTCGCGTGTGGCCTCCAGCAGCAGGCGGTGGGGAGGCACCAGCACCCTCGATGAGGCAAGGATGGATTGAAGGTGACGGTTTCTGAGGAAAAGGCGCGGTATAAAATCGGATTTTGTCAAAGAAGTTTGTTTCATGGCAGTCTTGAAGAAAATACCCCGCAAGCACGAAACCGGACTCTTTCATGGTGGCGGTGCCTGGATTCGAACCAGGGACACTACGGATATGAGCCGTATGCTCTGACCAGCTGAGCTACACCGCCTTTGGGAGGCCGCCTGCTTCCGGAGTCGGAGTCTAAACAGAAGTCAGTCCGGGAGGTGCAAAAAGCAGTTTTCATCGACCGCCCGGACGCTATATAGGAGAGCAATTCTTTTGTCAATACCTATTCAGTCGGATGTCTGAAGCTCGTAAATCACAAGGACGCTTCTGTCACTGACGGCTGCTCCGACTGATTTAACCAGCGCCAGGACGAGCTTGGGCTTACCATCATTTTCAAGGTCCATAATGGCATAATCGGCGACATAGCCGTTAATCTTCTTGGTACGCCAGTTTTCAGCCAGGCCGATGCCGTCCCATTCCAGGTTATGGATTTCGCTGGAGGTGAAAAGCTTGAGATTTTTAAATATGCGTCCCACAGAAGAAAGGTTTTTGACGACAATCAATTCTTTTTTGCCGTCGCCGTTGGTGTCGAAAGCCAGGATGCGAGAATTGGCGAAGGCGCTTTCCTGCTCGGTTGCCTCATAGGATTTGAGCTTTTCCTTGTCTATATTGGCGATATAATTGTTACTGCCTCCGTAAACCTCGTCACTTCTGAACAGCAGCTCCGGCGGGGCAAAGCCGAAGGAAAGAATCCGGCCCATCGTCTTGTCGGTCGGTGTGAGTACCACTAAATAATCCAGTTCATCAAAGGCGATGATTTTCTCCTTCATGCCGGGTCCCAGGTCTTCCATGGCCAGACCGTAGATGGATAGCCCCAACGGAATAGGCTGTTTATCGCCCTCCACATACTTGCCGTTTCTCCAGAGTATCTCATAAATTTGGGTTTCAAACACTTTGTTGAATCCGTAGGGTTGTCCCAGCAGCATCGGCATGCCCGAGGGCGTATCAATCACCCTCAAAAAGAAACGTATGTCGGAGGCGATGGTTTTATATTCACCGTCTTTGTACTGGAGAACAAACGAGTTCAGCAGTTTCTCCCTCAATGAAGTGACGATGATTTCGGGGATACCGTCTTTATTGATATCCGCCACATCCACAGCGATGTATTGGTCGTAGGACTTACCGGGGATTTTTTTCAATAAAAGCAGAGTTCCGTTTTCTTTCCGGTAAATATAGATGTTGTGCCTGTCAATGACGACAATTTCATTTCGTCCGTCATTATTGACATCACCTATGGCCATGCCGACAAATTCCGAGCGGAATTCCTGACTCATCCAGAAGCCTCTGCGATTCACCGCGTCGGAGGCATTGATGAATTCGGGGTTGATCATCGAGGTGAAAGTTCCTTTGCCGCCCTTCTTCATCCCGGCGATGACCTGCGCCTCCCTTGATGCGGTGCCCGACGGAGGTGAAGGGGGAGGTGGGGCGCTTGTCTTCGGGATACGGGTGGCCGGGGTGGCAGCCGGTTGATATGATTCGCCCAGAACGTGAGCCAGGATCTGCTGTGAAAAATCGTTGATTTTCGGTATCACTTCATCGAGAGTCTGAGACTGTGAAGAAACACTGATATCGGATTTTCCTCCCGCAACGTCTGTGAGTTTCCCGTCGATACTGATACTGTTACCGATTTTGGTAATACTGCCCCATACGACGTAGTGAGACTTGAGTTGCCGGCCGATTATTTGCACTTGGGCCGGGCTGAAATCCTTCTGTCCTGACTTGGACAAAAGTTCCTGAACAACACCTTTCGGGGTGACTTCGATATTTTCAGCCAGGGAGAGTCTGCTGGTGAGCATCTCCGTTACGCCCAAGCGCATATACTCTATATTTTCAGCGCTGTGCGCCGAAAAAGGCAGGACGGTTATCACGTATTTGTCACCGGCTGCTGCCGGTACGGCGACAAGCATAAATGCCGCCAGTATAAAAAATATGACCGAAACAGTTTTTTTCATATTACCTCTCCTGTATGGCTTAGACCGGAATTATTTAAAGATAGCATTTAAGAAACCATAATTCAAGAATGTTTGCACGCGGCTATGACTTTAAGGGAAGGACATAAAAAATAACAGCGAAAAAATGGCAGATGCTCCCGGACAGGACGAACAGATGCCAGATGGCATGGTTGAAAGGCAGCTTTTTCCATGCATAAAAAACCACTCCCATGGTGTAGGCGAGTCCTCCCGCAACCAGCCAGACAATGCCGCCGGGAGCCAGTGCATCGGCAAGCGGCTTGATGGCGAAAATGATAATCCACCCCATCAGTATATACGCTATCGGAGATAAAATTTTGAAACGATTTACAAATAATACTTTAAAAATTATTCCCGAAACAGCCAGGAACCAGATGATCCCGAACAGCGTCCAACCGATGGCGCCGCGCAGGGTCACCAAAAGAAACGGCGTATAA
This sequence comes from uncultured Smithella sp., assembly GCA_964460865.1. Lineage (GTDB taxonomy): Bacteria > Desulfobacterota > Syntrophia > Syntrophales > Smithellaceae > UBA8904. The sequence continues at coordinate 19,853 of CAYWRV010000011.1, forward strand.
GTCCCTGCAATCAGTATATAGATGCAGCAGTGGTCGAAAATTTTAAATAATTGTTTTACGCCCGGTTTCTGAAAGCTGTGATATAGCGTTGATGCTGTGTAAAGAAGAAGCAGCGCAGCGCCGAAGATGGTGCTGCCGACCACGTGGCTTGCCCCTCCGCGCAAACTGGAAAATACAACCAGAAGAACCAGCGCGGCAATACTCAATAAAACACCCGCACCATGGGTGATGCAGTTTAGCAGCTCCTCGCGGAAGCTGTAATGAGAGGCTGGGCTTGTCTGGACCATAATCTTACCTTGTGTGCCGTTTATGCCCTTGGTTTTCTTTTGTCAATCAAAATTCGCCCCCGGCCATGCAGGTGAAAAGCATTGACAGGCTTTCCCGATTTCATATATAGGGCGCAAATAATTTAAATTTGCCAAAAGATGATCTGCCGGCTTTTTGAAAAATGCAGGGCGTTTTGCAAGTATTTACATATTATCAAAGACCGGACTGACACGGCAGACCGCGGCAAGGAGACGAAATGGAAAGCGTGCAATTGATATATCAGGGGAACGCCTATGACCTGCCCCTTCTTGAAGGGTCGGAAAATGAAAAGGGTATCGACATATCGAGACTCAGGCAGGACACAGGCCTGATTACACTTGATGTCGGATATCAAAACACGGGAGCCTGTGCTTCGGCAATTACTTTCATTGACGGTGAGCGTGGCATTTTAAGATACAGAGGCATCCCTATTGAAGAGTTGGCGGAAAAGGCGAGCTTTACGGAAGTGGCCTATCTGCTGATCTATGGTGATCTGCCCAACCGGGAGCAGCAGCAGCTCTTTTCACAGCGTCTGACCCAGAACTCGATGATTCACGAGGAAATGTTGCGTTTTTTTGACGGTTTCCCCCCCACGGCTCATCCCATGGCCATTTTGGCCACAATGGTCAATTCCATGTCCGTCTATTACACGGATTACTTCACAGAAGATTTCAAGGCGGAAACATTTGATCCGATGGCCGCCTCGCTCATTTCCAGGATCCGTACCATTGCTGCCTACTCCTACAAACACAGTATCGGTCACCCGCATGTGTATCCGAAGCCGGATCTGAAATACGCCTCCAATTTTCTGTACATGATGTTTGACTCACCTGTGAGCCCCTATATCCCCGACCCTGATATTGAAAAAGCTCTGTCGACATTGCTGATTCTTCATGCGGACCATGAGCAGAACTGCAGCACCTCCACCGTCCGCCTGGTAGGTAGCAGCATGGCCAACCTCTATGCGTCCGTATGCGCGGGAATATGTGCCTTGTGGGGGCCTCTGCACGGCGGCGCCAACCAAAAGGTCATTGAGATGCTGGAGAACATCAAAAAAGACAATGTGACAATCGAGCAGTGCATCGACTCCGCTAAAGACAGAGAAAACAAATTTCGTCTTTTCGGATTCGGTCACAGGGTATATAAAAATTACGACCCCAGGGCGAAGATTCTCAAACAGTATTGCGAAATATTATTCAATAAACATGACTATCATGACCCCTTGATTGATATTGCGATGGAGTTGGAAGAGGCCGCCCTCAATGACGAGTTCTTCATTGAACGGAAGCTCTATCCCAATGTCGATTTCTACAGCGGAATTTTGTACCGGATGATCGGCATTCCGACCAATATGTTCACAGTCATGTTCGCTATCGGACGGCTGCCGGGCATGATTGCACAGTGGAAGGAGATGCGAGATACCGTGCCGTTGAAAATAGGACGGCCGCGACAGATATACACGGGCAGCACTTTGAGGCATTATGTGCCCATTGATGAGCGCAAATAGCCGGCGGAAAACTTTTCACCTTGACTTTTTCCAGCAATTTGCCTATATGGACCGACCAAGAGGCATCAGAAAAAATGTTAAGAAGATTTTTTGCGAAACAGGCAGGTTTTTATTTTTACGGCTTTAGGGGCTTTATGGTCTGCCTGCAAGTATCATGACCGGTAGCAACAGGAAATGAACCGTGGGCGGAATCAGATTCGCCCACGGTTTTTTTTTGCAAAAAAACCAAAAAAGAGGGGGAAGGACAAATGAAAAGAAAGGCAGTTGTTTTACTGACGATGGTCTTCGTACTGATGATCTGCGCTCAGGCGATGGCACAGGAAAAAACAATCAAAGTCGGGGCGGCGATCAACCTGACCGGCCCGGCCTCTACCTGGGGAAAATTCCACGAAAAAGGCCAACGTGACTATTTCCAGTATGTCAACGAAGTGAAGGGCGGAGTTTACGGCCACAAAATCGATATGATTACGGTCGATACGGCCTATAAAGTGCCTGAAGCGCAGGCTGCCGTGCGTAAGTTCGTCATGCAGGACAAAGTGGATATCATTGCCACCTGGGGTGCCGGTGAAGGACTGGCGGCAAAGCCGATCATCCAAAGCTACAAAGTTCCGACCATCAATTATTCCACAAGCTGGGAAATTCTTCAAAAACCTGTTGACTTTATGTACCTGCCGTTCGGCAGCTACAAAATGGACTGTCATGCCATCCTCGAATACATCAAATCTATCCATAAAGGAAATGAGCCGCCCAGAGTCGGCCTGCTTACCTATAACAATGCATATGGACGCTCCATTCATGAACCGAGTAAAGAATACGCAAAAGAGTTGGGCATAAATCTGGTAGCCATCGAAGAATTTCCTCCCCGGACGGTAGACTTGTGCACCGAGCTGCTTCGCCTGAAAAAAGCCGAAGCCGAGTATGTGTTCATGCAGATGCTGCCGTCGGCCATCATTACCGCCTTCAAAAGCGCCGACCGCGTCAAATATCAGCCTCTCTTTCTGGGAACCTGGACTTCAACCGACCCGGATTTCTTTAAAATGGGTAAAGGTCTGATCCGCGACCGCCTGATCATGCAGTTTCCGGGCGGTCTGCCTGCCGACAAATCAAAAGGAATGGAGCTGATGAGTGAGCTTTGGAAAAGGTATAAAACGGTAGATTCCTTCGATGCATCCTACTGGGAAGGGGTGGCGGTCGGCATGATCATGGAAAGGGCCTTCATCAGGGCCTATGAACGTTCGAAAAAGATCACTCCCGAGACCATCAACGCCGCGATGGAATCATTCAAGAATGAGGATTTCGGCGGGCTTGTGCCGGCTGTGTCGTTCAGCAAGGACAATCATGAAGGCTCATTCACTGCCAGGATGGTGAGAGTCAACGAAGACGGAACCTATACGGCATTGACAAACTTCTACATTCCCGGGAAAGATAAAATCAAACTGATTAATTAAAACGAACCGGGGATGCGGGCGGGTCCGGCATCCCCGGCGGTAATTCATTACGAGCTTTTTAGCCGCAAGAGGTTTTATGAAAGCGTTTCGCAGCCGTCCTTCCATAATGGCCAACCGGCCGCAGGAGGGGAAAAAAGCCGAGCTGGAAATCAGAAATTTACGCCTCGGTTTCGGTGGTGTTATCGCTGTTAAAGATGTGGATTTGACGGTGCACACCGGTGAGCTGATGGCCATCATCGGCCCCAATGGCGCTGGGAAAACCAGCCTGCTCAACTGTATAACCGGCTTTTACCGCCCCCAGCAGGGTCAGATCATCTTCAACGGCCGGGACATCACCCGCCTGCATACTCATCAGCTCGTAGGAGTCGGCATCGGACGCACGTTCCAAAATATCGAACTCTTTCCAGGGATGACGGTGCTGGCCAACATGACACTTGCCCGTCACATTCACTGCCATTACAGCTTTTTGCGTTCATGTCTTTTTATTCCGGCGGTTCGGCGTGAAGAAATCCGCCACCGGCAGATTCTGGAAGAAATTATCGATTTTCTCGAGATGCAATCCATCCGTAAAAAAACAGTAGGGTCGTTACCATACGGCATGATGAAAAGGGTAGAGCTGGGCCGTGCGCTGGCGCTTGAACCCAGGCTTCTCATACTCGATGAACCGTTTGCCGGTATGAATCTGGAAGAAAAAGAAGATATGGTGCGTTTTCTCCTGGAATTGAACGGGCGGTGGGGGCTTACCATGATTCTCGTTGAACACGACATGTCGATCGTGATGAGCATTTCCAAGAGAATCATGGCGCTCAATTTCGGAGAAAAGCTCGGTGAGGGGACTCCCGAACAGATCAGTGCCAACCCGGAAGTAGTTAAGGCATACCTGGGGGAGGCGCAAAAAATTGAATAAAAGAGGCACAGACATCTTGTCTCATCACCTATCAGAGCAGACAGACGACCAAAGCGCCACTTTGCCCAGACTTCTGGCGCAAAACGCCTCCGTTTATGCAGACAAAGTAACCGCTATCCGTGAAAAGGCCTATGGTATCTGGCTGAAGTACACCTGGCGCGACTACTTTGAATATGTGAGAGAAACGGCGGCCGGCCTCGCCTCACTGGGACTGGAGCGAGGCGCCAATCTGTGCATGATCGTCAATAATTCACCTGAATGGCTCTTTTGCGAGCTTGGCGCACACACGCTGGGGGCGACCACTCTGAACCTCTTCACTTCTTCGATTGCGGAAGAGCTTGCATTTTCCATCGAGCGGATTCACTCACCCATCGTCATCGTTCAGGATCAGGAACAGGTCGATAAGCTTCTTGAAGTACGGGACAGGCTGCCCC